>NZ_NOZF01000005.1:0-45066 GCF_002258565.1 Rhodococcus sp. 05-2254-6 | reverse complement strand
GCTCGAATTCCTCGATGTTGCGAATCGTGGCACCACGGAATGCGTAGATGGACTGATCCGCGTCGCCCACCACACACAGCTCGCCCGGCGCGACGGTGCCCTCGAGTGCACCGTCGGCGTCGGGGGTACCGACCAATTCGCGGACCAACATGTACTGGGCGTGGTTGGTGTCCTGGTACTCGTCGACCAGAACGTGCCGAAACCGGCGTCGATAGTACTGAGCCACCTGGGGGAACGCCTGCAGAATGCCCACCGTTTCGCCGATGAGGTCGTCGAAATCCATCGCGTTGGCCGCGCGCAGCCGCTGCTGATATATGCCGTAGACCTTGGCCACCAGCCGCGGGAGCTCGGCGGGATCGCCGTCGGCGTCCTCCGCTGCCTTGTCGGGGCCGATCAGCTCGTTCTTCAGGTTCGAGATGGCCGTCGAGAGCAGCCGCGCCGAGAACTTCTTGGTGTCGATCTGCAGATCCTTGGAGATCATCGTCAGCAGTCGCCGAGAGTCGTCCGCGTCGTAGATGGAGAAGTTCGAGTTCAGACCGGGCAGCAGCGCAGCCTGCGCGCGCAGGATCCGCACGCAACTCGAGTGGAAGGTCGACACCCACATGGCGTTCGCACGCGGTCCCACGAGTCCGGCGACTCGCTCGCGCATCTCGGCAGCGGCCTTGTTGGTGAACGTGATGGCCAGAACCTGGCCGGGTGACACTCCTCGCTCGGCCAGCAGATACGCGATACGACGCGTCAGCACCGCCGTCTTGCCCGACCCGGCTCCGGCCACGATGAGCAGCGGAGATCCGGTGTGCACGACGGCCTCACGCTGCTGGGGATTGAGACCTTCCAGCAGTGTGTCGGACGAGGTGTTCTGTCGGGATTGGAGGCCCTGGAGGAATGTGTTCATCGTGTGGTCAGGTTACCGGCGCGTACCGACAAACCCACATCGCGTGGTCGTCGGCCGAACCGACGACTTTTCAGGAGGGTTGACCCGTGGCACACTGGATCGGTGATCGAAAAAACCGTACGTCATCGCCTGCATCGGGTCGGCCACTGTTCGGCCACGCGTGCAGGAGCCTGTCGATAGACGCAACGCCCAGGTTCCGGACGGGACCGAACCGACCGGCGATGCAGTTCCGAATACGAAAGGCGTAACGGTGACGGACGACGCAACGATCCAAGATGTGACCCGAGGAGAGACGATGGCCATGACGACGAAGATCGACTCAGAGACCGCAGTGCCCACGAGCGAAGCCGAGATCAACGACCTGCGCCAGGAAATCGATCGCCTCGATGCCGAGATCCTGACGGCCATCAAGCGTCGCTCCGAGGTATCGCAGATCATCGGACGCACCCGCATGGCCTCCGGCGGACCGCGCCTGGTGCACAGCCGTGAGATGAAGGTTCTCGAGCGTTTCAGCAGCCTGGGCCAGGAAGGCCACACGCTGGCCATGCTCCTGCTCCGCCTCGGTCGCGGTCGCCTCGGCCACTGATCCGCCCTCGGTTGGGCGCGCGGTGCGCACGCCCAACCGTCAGTAGCTCACTTCAGAGCGATGTACTTGGTCTCGAGATACTCCTCGATTCCCTCGGATCCGCCCTCGCGGCCGAATCCGGATTCTTTGACTCCACCGAACGGCGCTGCCGCGTCCGAGATCACTCCGCGGTTGACGCCCACCATGCCACTGTCGATAGCGTCGGCCACCCGTAGCGCCCGATCGAGACTCTCGGTGTAGATGTACGACGCCAGGCCGTACTCGGTGGCGTTGGCGGCGTCGATACCTTCCTGCTCGGTGTCGAAGCCCACGATCGGAGCCACCGGCCCGAACACCTCTTCCTTCAGAATCCGTGCATCGGCAGGCACTTCGGTGAGCACGGTCGCCGGGTAGAAGTAGCCGTCCCCGCCCGGCGCGGTGCCCCCGAGAGCCACCGTCGCGCCCTTGGCCACCGCGTCGTCGACGAGTTCCTGCACGGTCTCGAGCTGATCGACATTGATCAGCGGTCCGAGCTTGGTATCGGGGTCGACGCCGGGTCCGAGCTTCATCTCGGCCATCTTTTCCACGAGTTTGGTGGTGAACTCCTCGCGCACGCTGTTGTGCACGTGCAACCGGTTCGCGGCGGTGCAGGCCTCGCCGCCGTTGCGCATCTTGGCGAGCATCGCTCCGTCCACCGCGTCGTCGATGTTCGCGTCGTCGAACACCACGAACGGGGCGTTGCCGCCCAATTCCATCGACGTGCGCAGCAACCGAGTCGCGGACTTCTGGACGAGAGACTTGCCGACGCCCGTCGAGCCGGTGAAGGTGAGCTTGCGCATCCGCGGATCCTCGATGAGGGGGCCGGTGACGTCACCGGACTTGGATGTCGTCAGCACCGACAGCACGCCTTCGGGCAAGCCGACCTCGTCGAAGATCTGCGCGAGCAGCAGCATCGTCAGCGGGGTCTCACGAGCTGGCTTGACGACAATGGTGCAGCCGGCGGCCAGAGCGGGCCCGATCTTTCTGGTACCCATCGCCAACGGGAAGTTCCACGGCGTGATCGCCAGGACGGGCCCCACCGGGGCCTTGGTGACGAGGATTCGACCGTTGCCCGCCGGGGCCGGGGTGTAGCGACCGCCGATGCGTACCGCTTCCTCGGCGAACCAGCGGAAGAACTCGGCACCGTATTTCACCTCGGCCTTGGACTCCGCGAGGGCCTTACCCATCTCCAGGGTCATCAGCAGCGCGATGTCGTCGGCGCGTTCGGTGACCTTCTCGAACGCCGCTCGGAGAATCTCACTGCGCTCGCGGGCGGGTGTTGCCGCCCAACCCTTCTGCGCCGCCGCGGCGGCGTCGAGCGCCTTCATCGCATCGGCGGGCGATGCGTCGGCCACCTCGGTCAGGGGCTTGCCGGTCGCCGGATCGTTCACCGGGAACGTCTTACCTCCCTCGGCGTCGACGGCCTTGCCGCCGATCCACAGTTTTGCCGGAATCGAATCGATCAATGCACGTTGGTCCATACCGTCCATGATGCCTCCGCAGCGCCCGATGCAAACGACAAACGACGCGCGCATGACTCGGCACCGGATTACTGTTGGTTCGTATGAGCGTCGATATCACCGGCACGGATGCCTGGCAGAAGCTGACCGATCACTACTCCACGATCGCCGATACTCATCTTCGGAACCTGTTCGCCGAGGACGCCGACCGAGCGCACACGTTCACGCTCGACGCCGCCGATCTGCATATCGACTACAGCAAGCACCGGATCACCCGCGAGACCATCGAACTGCTCGTCGAACTCGCGCGCACCGCCGACGTCGAGGGCAAGCGCGACGCCATGTTCGCCGGTGAGCACATCAACACCTCCGAAGACCGCGCCGTACTGCACACCGCGCTGCGCCTACCGGCCGACGCGTCGCTGACGGTCGACGGCCAGGACGTCGTCGCCGATGTGCACGAAGTCCTCACTGCGATGGGCGAATTCACCGACCGAGTGCGTTCGGGCGAATGGGTCGGTGCCACCGGCGAGAAGATCGCCACCGTCGTCAACATCGGCATCGGCGGTAGCGACCTCGGACCGGTCATGGTCTACAACGCGCTCCGTCATTACGCCGACGCGGGGATTTCCGCGAAGTTCGTTTCCAACGTCGACCCCGCCGATCTCGTCGGTGCGCTCGACGGGCTCGACCCAGCGTCGACGCTGTTCATCATCGCGTCCAAGACGTTCTCCACCCTGGAGACACTGACGAACGCCACCGCGGCCAGGCGCTGGCTCGTCGACGCGCTCGGTGAAGACGCCGTCGCCAAGCACTTCGTCGCCGTCTCCACCAACGCCGAACGGGTCGCGGACTTCGGGATCGACACCGCCAACATGTTCGGCTTCTGGGACTGGGTGGGCGGACGCTACTCCGTCGATTCGGCAATCGGGTTGTCGGTCATGGCCGTTGTGGGCAAGGAAGCGTTCGGCGAGTTCCTCGACGGCTTTCATCGCATCGACGAGCATTTCCGGTTGACGCCGCTCGCCGAGAACGCGCCGGTACTGCTCGGCCTCGTCGGCCTGTGGTACAGCTCCTTCTTCGGCGCGGAAACCCGTGCGGTGCTTCCGTATTCGGATGACCTCTCCCGTTTCGCGGCGTACCTGCAGCAGCTGACGATGGAGTCCAACGGCAAGTCCGTCACGGCCGACGGCTCCCCCGTCACGACGCCGACCGGCGAGATCTTCTGGGGCGAACCGGGCACCAACGGCCAGCACGCTTTCTACCAATTGCTGCATCAGGGAACACGTTTGGTGCCTGCGGACTTCATCGGATTCGCCGAGCCCACCGACGATCTGCCGACCCGCGACGGCAGCGGATCGATGCACGATCTGCTGATGAGCAACTTCTTCGCCCAGACCAAGGTGCTCGCCTTCGGCAAGACCGCCGAGGAGATCGCCGCGGAGGACACTCCCGCAGATGTTGTGCCGCACAAGGTGATGCCCGGCAATCGGCCCACCACCTCCATCCTCGCCCCCAAACTCACGCCGTCGGTCGTCGGTCAGTTGATCGCCCTGTACGAGCACCAGGTCTTCGTCGAAGGCGTCATCTGGGGCGTGGACTCCTACGATCAGTGGGGCGTCGAACTCGGCAAGACCCAAGCCCTCGAACTGACGCCGGTTCTCACCGACGCCGAAGCGCCTGCTGCACAATCGGATTCATCCACCGATGCCCTGGTGCGCTGGTACCGGGCGCAGCGGGGTCGTTCGGCCTGAGTTGCGGCGGCGGATCAGCTCCCCAGTTTCGGATTTCAGACTCCGATCGGCGTCGGATATCCAAAACTGGGGAGCTTTTCCGTTGCTGATGGATCCGTTTCGGTACCCGGCGCGTCCAAGCAGTCATGGACTTACCCCAGACGGATCTGTTCACCCGAGCCGATGCGCTCGCATTCGGATTGACCGACGACGACCTGCGACGACACCGCCGCACCGGGGAACTGTCGGTCCTGCGGCCGGGGTTCTACGTGTCGACAGCATCGATCGAGTCGGCGAGTCCTACCCAACGACATTCCTTACTCGCGCGGTCCTATCTGATGTCGGCTCCCCCGGACCACGTGCTCAGCCATGTCTCGGCCGCGATCGCCTGGGACTTCGACATCTGGCAGCTACCGCTGGACAAGGTGCACATGACACACGGTCTCGACTACGCCAGCAAGCGTCGGCCGCTACGAATCCTTCACGGCACCGCACTCGAGCCCTCCGAGCGGGCGACGATCAACGGCTATCCGGTCACCTCGGCAGCCCGCACCGTCGTCGACATCGCACGCACCACGACCGTCGAGCGGTCGGTGTGTGTCGGCGACAGCGCACTCAGGTCGGGTCACACCGACACCGACGCTCTGTCTGCTGCAGTGGAGACGGCGCGGTTCCGCACGGTTATCTCCGCCGCCCGGCGAGCGGTGTCGCTGATGACCGGGCGCAGTGAGAGTGTCGGCGAATCTCGAAGTCGGGTGCTGTTCGAGACGCTCCCCCTGCCGACTCCGTTGCTCAATCAATGGGTGTACGACGGTGCGGGCCGCTTCGTCGGACGTGTCGACTTTCTGTTCTGGGAGTTCGAAGTGATCGGAGAGTTCGACGGCGAGTCGAAGTACGACTCCAAGCGGGTACTGCTCGACGAAAAGTATCGCGAGGACCGACTACGCCAGTTGGGCTGGGTGATCGTCCGGTGGAATTGGCGGGACCTCGACGATCCGCAAGCGCTACTTCGCCGCTTCGAGCAAGCCTTCGCCCGCGCAGCAGGCCTTCCCACACCGGCCGGGTGGTTCGGAGACCAGCGCCTTTCAACGGATCAGCTCCCCAGTTTCGGATAACCGACTCCGATCGGCGTCACAAATCCAAATGTGGGGAGCCGATCCCCCTCAGACTCGAGCCGAGAAGTCACACCCGCGCCAACACCGCCTCCGTATCGACGCCGACGGGCAGGGTGCCGAAAGCAATGCCCCAGTCACGGTCGAGTCGAGTGGCGCAGAAGCCATCGGCCACAGCGGAATCGCCGTGCATCACCAGCTGCGCGCCTTGGAAGGTCAGAGCCATCAGTTCGACGACTCGCCTGGCCCGGTATTCCATGTCGGAGGTGTCGGAGAGTTCCTTGCCGACGCGGGCGATGGCGTCGTCCAGGCGAGAATCCACGCCCGACGCCTGGCCGATCTCACCGAAGAAGGCCTCGACACTGTCGGGTTGACGGGCCAAAGCGCGTAGGGAATCGAGTGCGGCGACGTTGCCGGAGCCTTCCCAGATCGACATCAGCGGCGATTCACGGAATAACCGAGGCATCCCGGATTCCTCGACATAGCCGTTACCGCCCAGGCATTCGAGGGCCTCGGCGGCGTGGGCCGGTGCCCTCTTGCATACCCAGTACTTGGTGACGGCCAACGCGATTCGGCGCAGCGCACTCTCCTGCTCGTCGCCGCGGGCGGAGCCGTCGGTGGCCTGCGCCAGGCGGATCATGGCAGCGGTGGCGGCCTCGGATTCGATGGTCAAGTCTGCCAGCACGTTTCGCATCAGGGGCTGGTCCACAAGTGCAGCCCCGAACGCAGCTCGATGACGCGCGTGATGGACTGCGCGCACTGTGGCGTTGCGGATTCCGGCAGCCGACCCGATGACGCAGTCCAACCGAGTCATGTTGACCATCTCGATGATGGTGCGCACGCCGCGCCCCTCTTCGCCGACGAGCCAGCCGGTGGCCCCGTGATACTCGAGCTCACCGGATGCGTTCGACTTGTTACCGAGCTTGTCCTTCAAGCGCTGCAGCATCATTCGATTGCGAGTGCCGTCGGGCAGCACGCGCGGAAGCATGAAACACGACAGCCCGCCGGGAGCCTGCGCCAAGGTGAGGAACATGTCCGACATCGGCGCGGACGTGAACCACTTGTGGCCGACGATCGAGTACGTTCCGTCCGACGACGGAGTGGCCGTGGTGGTGTTGGCGCGGACATCGGATCCGCCCTGCTTCTCGGTCATCGACATTCCGGCGATCAGTCCGCGCTTCTCGGACGGAACACGCAGCCCGAAGTCGTATTCTCGCGAGGCCAGCAGCGGCTCGTACTGCGCGGCCAGAGAAGGATTGTGCCGCAACGCCGGAACGACCGCATAGGTCATCGAGATGGGGCACATGTGCCCGGCCTCGGCCTGACCCCAGACGTAGAACTTCGCGGCGCGGGCAACGTGAGCACCGACGCGATCGTCGGCCCACGGACTGGCGTGCAGCCCGTGCTCGACGGCAACGGTCATCAGATCGTGCCAGTGCGGGTGGAATTCGACTTCGTCGATCCGATTGCCGTATCGATCGTGAGTCTTCAGCACCGGCGGGTTCTCGTTGGCGATCCGGCCCCAGTCCTGTGCCGCCACTCCACCGGCGAGGACTCCCAGTTGCCGAATCTCGTCGAGCGCCCAGCCGCCACCGGTACGCGGGACGCCGTCGAGCAACGACGGGTCCGCGGACGTGTCGAACGGACTCAGGTCGACTGCCTGGTTGAATACCTCATGCGTGTCCATCTCGAACTCCTAACGTGCGCAACGACAATGCGACCAGACCCGGTATCACGTCCACCGAGTTCTGCGATGACAACGGACCTACCAGCACTTCGCCGACGGCACCGACCAGCCCTGCTGCCGAGATGCGGACGTCCTGCTCGGGGATCTCTCCCGCTGCTATGCCGGCCACGATGGCGTCGGCGAAGGCATCGGTGAATTTCTGCCGGAACACCAACCGCTCGGCGTCGACGGCCTGGTCCACCGGTTCGGCCAACAACGCGTACGCCATCGTTCGGTTCTTCAAGGCCCGCCCGGCGAAGGTCTGCACCACTGCCGTGACCCGCTCGGCGGTGCTGCCGTGCCCGGAAACGGCCACCACTGCAGCGACCTCGCGGCTGCAGACCTCGCGAAAGATAGCGACGACCAGATCCGACTTGCCCTCGAAGTGCGTGTAGACGCTGCCTGCGGACACACCTGCTGCCGCGGCGACCGACGCGATCGACAGACCTGCGTAGCCCTGTGTGGAGAGCACCTCGATGGCAGCGTCGAACAGCTTTTCACGACCGGCGTCGAGTCTGGCCTGCACCGCGGGCGTCCGTCGATAGGGCATGCAAGGATTGAAGCACTGATTCAATGCTTCACGCAAGAGAACTCGAGTAGGGTTCACAGACATGTCGGTACGGATCGAACGATCAGGCCCCGTCACCACAATCGTCCTGTCGCGCCCTGAGGTGCGGAACGCTGTCGACGGCCCGACCGCCCAGGAGCTGATCCAGGCGTTCGAGGAGTTCGACGCCGACGAGTCCGCCTCGGTGGCCGTGCTGTGGGGCGAAGGCGGCACGTTCTGCTCGGGAGCCGATCTCGAGGCACTCGGGACATCACGCTCCAACCACGCCACCGAACACGGCGACGGCCCGATGGGTCCGACGCGAATGCGGTTGTCCAAGCCCGTCATCGCGGCTGTCTCCGGGTACGCCGTCGCGGGCGGACTCGAACTCGCACTGTGGTGCGACCTTCGCATCGCCGAGGACGACGCGACGTTCGGCGTGTTCTGCCGACGCTGGGGTGTTCCCTTGATCGACGGCGGCACAGTGCGTTTGCCGCGCATCGTCGGAACCGGCCGGGCGATGGACATGGTCCTCACCGGTCGTGCAGTCGATGCGCAGGAAGCTCTGAACATCGGACTGATCACCCGAGTCGTTCCGGTGGGGCGAGCTCGTTCGGAGGCGGAGGCCTTGGCTGCCGAACTCGCCCTGCTACCCCAGACCTGCATGCGCGAGGATCGCCTGTCCGTCCTCGAACAGGACGGCCTCGACGAGGAGTCAGCGCTCAAGAACGAGTTTCGGCACGGAGCCATCTCGATCACCGCCGACGCACTCACCGGCGCGAGCAAGTTCGTCTCGGGCGCGGGACGTCACGGCACCCCGAGTCCGTGAAGTCCACGCGTCTGTCGGTGATCGACGAGATATTTCTCCGGACCCACCGCGGCTACGGAATTCCCATTGCACTGCAGGGTATCTGGCGCACGACCGAGACGGTGAGCAGGGAAGAACTCGACAGGATCCACGACGAACTGGCCGTCGGGCAGCTCGGTCGTCGAGTCGGCAAGCCCCGCATCCGCGGGGCGCGACTTCGATGGGACATCTCATCCGAATCGCTTCCCCTCGAGTACGGCACCGACGCGGTCGACGACATCATCGGCTGGGCCGACGCGCAAGCAGACGTTCCACTCGATCCGCAGTACGGGCCCGGCTGGCGGTTGACGGCCGCGCCCGTTGCACACGGCGGAACCGTGCTGTCCCTGGTGTGTTCGCACGCGCTGGCCGATGCCCGTGAGCTCATCGACGCTGCGGCACAGGGATTCTCAGGATCGACACCGGTGCATGTGCTGCACCCGGGCTCGGACGTGAAGGATGCGCTCGCGATGATCGTCACCGTTCTCCTACGCTCCATCGCGGCGACGGCAAGATTGTGGGTCAGCAAGAAAGCCAGAGCCGAATTGCGAGCGTTCACCACCGCCGACAGCGGCGGTATCGCACCGCACCACGCGAACAGAATGACGTCGGTGATCGTGGATGTCGATGCTGCGGAGTGGGATTCGGCTGCCCGACGCGTCGGCGGATCGGCCAATTCGCTGTTCGTCTCCGTCGTCGCCGCCACGATGAACGAACTCGGTTCTCCCGCAGTGACCGTCGACATTCCTTTCCGCACCGGGTCCGGTGATGCCAATGCGATCGGCATGGCCACCGTCGCCGTGCGCGGAGACGACTCACCCGCGGCCATCCGGGCAGCGTGCAAGGCAGCGTTCGGCAAGCCCGTCGGAGCTCCGGCAGGCTATCCACCCGAGATCGTCCAGCTGCTCCCCCACCGTGTCGCCGCGAAGCTGACGTCGACCCCGGGGCGCGGAGAAGTGTTGTGCTCCAACATCGGCGACATTCCCGACGGCATCGCCGCGCTCGGCTCCCATCGATCGTGCGGACTCGCGACCCGGGCGATCCATCCGAACCCGTCGGGCGCACTGTCGACGATCCGAATGTCCACCTATCTCTCCCGACTGAACGGCAACTACACGCTCTCGCTGGTGTGCACCGACGACGCCCTCGCTGGATCGCCGGCCGAGCTCACCGCGGCCGTGCACCGAGCCCTGGCGACGCGGAACCTGGCCGCCAAACCCTGGTAGGTCTAGCGTTGTCGCCATGAACGAGCACGATATCCACACCAAGATCCAGCAGCTCATCGCCACCGAGCACAAGCTCCGCACCGAAGCCCAATCCGGGGACGTCGACCCGGACACCGAGAAGGCACAACTGGCCTCCCTCGAGCACGCCCTGGACCAGTGCTGGGACCTGCTCCGTCAGCGTAGGGCGCGTATCGATGCAGGCAAGAACCCAGACGCGGCAACCGCCAACAGCGTCGACCGGGTCGAGGGATACCTGCAGTAGCCCGGCCCGGAACCTAGACCATTCGATCCGTCAGCACATTCGGCAGGAACCGCAGCGCCGCGTCGATGCCCCGCCACTTGAGTCCCGGTAGCGCGGCGCGGCGGGTTTCGCTCTCGATCGCGTCGACCATCGCCGATACTCCCTCGTCCAGAGTGGCTGTGAGAGCGGCACTGTCACCCGCGTTGGCCGACATGTCGGTGGCGATGAAGCCGGGCAGCAGTGTGGTGACGGCGATGGCGGTTCGCGACAGTTCCGTCGCCAACGATTCACCCAGCGAGGCCACTGCGGCTTTGCTCGCCGAGTAGGTCGCCTTGGCCCCCGGCAGTCCCCGATCGGCGCTGACGGACGAGACGAACACCAGGTGCCCGTGTTTCTGTGCTCGGAAGATCGACAGGGCCGCCTCGGCCTGCGACAGCGCCCCGATGAAGTTCGTGTGGGCGGTCTGCAGGTTGGCCTCGGCTCGCCCGGTCCCGATCTTCGCACCCTTGCCGAGCCCGGCATTGACGATCACTCGATCGAGTCCACCCAATTCGTCTCGCAATTTTCCGAACACCTCACCGACCGCATCGTGATCGGTGACGTCGAGCGCCCGGACCGCCACGGTGATGTTCGGGTTGTGGTGCATCAACTCGGCGCGAAGGTCGTCCAACCGCTCGACCCGACGCGCACAGAGCGCCAGATCCCGGCCCATGCCTGCGAACCGTCGCGCCATTTCCTCACCCAGCCCCGAGCTCGCTCCGGTGATCAGAATCTTGTTCCGAGTGGTCGCCATAAGCGGCGAGCCTATGTCACTGTGGAGCAATGGCCTCAGAAAGCTCGGAATTCGATGTCATCGTCATCGGCGGTGGACCGGTCGGCGAGAATGCCGCCCAGTACGCCATCGCAGGCAGCGACCGCACCGCAGTGATCGTCGAGCACGAACTTCTCGGTGGTGAGTGCTCCTATTGGGCATGCATGCCGAGCAAGGCACTGCTGCGCCCCAGCGAGGTTCTCGACACCGCGCGAAATATGCCGGGCGTCAAGGAACTGGTGGGCGATCAACCCCTCGACGCCGACGCCGTCCTGGCCCGACGCGAATCCTTCACCCACGGTCTCGACGACTCCTCGCAGGTGGCGTGGGCCGAGTCGGCCGGCATCTCGGTGATCCGTGGCCACGGTCGCCTCACCGGGGAGAGAACCGTCGAGGTCGACGGCCGCACGCTCACAGCCCGTCACGCAGTCGTCCTCGCCACCGGAACCACCGCATCCGTACCGAACACACCCGGCCTGCGCGATGCCCTGCCGTGGATCTCCCGCGATGCCACCAACATTCACGAGACCCCCGGTCACATCGCGGTCATCGGCGGTGGCGTCGTCGCGACGGAGGCGGCAACCTGGTTGCTCTCGCTCGGCGCGAAAGTGACGATGATCGTGCGCGGATCGTCGCTGCTGGCCGGTTCCGAACCGTTCGCAGGCGAACTCGTCGCCGAGGCTCTGAAGGGGCGAGGCGCGAAGATCATGCTCGACGCCTCCCTCGAGTCGGTGTCACGAGAGAACCCGGTCGACACCGGAATCGGCCGAATCCACGGGGGCACTATCCGTCTCGTCGTCGACGGCAGCGAGATCGTCGCCGATGAAGTGCTCGTTGCTGCGGGACGTACTCCGGCGAGTTCCGACCTCGGATTGTCGAGCCTCGGACTCGAGGACGGGCGCTACATCGACGTGGACGACCATCTGACCGTTCCCGGCCACGACTGGCTCTACGCGGTGGGTGATGTCAACGGCCGAGCTCCGTTGACGCACATGGGCAAGTATCAGGGCCGGGTGGCCGGGGACGTCATTGCCGCCAAGGCCGACGGCAAGCCGCTGAACAGCAAGCGATTCCGCGCATCAGCGGATCACGGCCAGATCCCCCAGGTGGTGTTCACGCCGGTCGAGGTGGCATCCGTCGGACTGACAGAGGCCAAGGCCCGAGAGGAAGGCATCGACGTCGAGATCGTGGCCCAGGACATCGCCGTCGCGGGTTCGTCTCTGCAGCAAGACGATTACTCGGGGCGAGCGCAGCTGGTGATCGACCGCGCCACCGACACGATCGTGGGCGCGACCTTCGTCGGACCGGGTGTGGCGGAGCTGGTGCATGCCGCCACTGTGGCTGTGGTCGGCAAGGTGTCGCTCGACGACCTGTGGCATGCGGTGCCGTCGTACCCGACGGTCAGCGAGATCTGGCTGCGGCTGCTCGAATCTCGTCGCTGAGTACGCGCTCGGCCACACTTGCCTCACGGATCGCGTGGCCGAGTAGATTGGACGGGTGACCACCGAGAGCGCGTCGAAGCAGCAACCGCTTCTGGTGCTGGGCAAGATCACCGAGATTCTCGACGCCTTCTCGTTCGACCGTCCGTCCATGACCCTCGGTGAGATCCAACAGACCACCGGCCTGCCGACCTCGACGGTGCAGCGCCTCGTGACCAATCTTGTGCAGCAGGGATTTCTGGATCGGAGCGGCGACCGCATTCGCATCGGGGTGCGCATGGCCTACTGGGCCGCGACGGCCACCAAGGACCTCGACGTGCTGTCGATCGTCAACCCCGTGCTCAAGGACATGCGAGACCTGACGACCGAGACCGCATGCTTCTTTCGGCCCGAACAGAACTACCGCGTGTGCGTCGCAATCGCCGAGACGCGGCATGCCCTGCGCCGAGACATGTACGTCGGCAAGGTCATCCCGCTCAGCGCGGGATCGGCCAGCCGCGTCCTGTTGGCCTGGGACGACGAGCTCGCCGAGCGCGTCCTGTCTCGCGAACTCGAATCGATGACCGAGCAGACGGTGACCGAAGCCGAGACGATGCGGACCCTGTTGGCGCAGACCAGGTCCGACGGCTACGCGATCACCACCGGCGAGCGCGAGACCGGCGCGTCGGGACTGTCAGCGCCGGTGTTCGACTCGGCCGCGGACATCGTCGGTGCCGTCACCATCAGCGGACCGACGCTGAGGATGCCGCAGTCGCAGTGCGAGGACTGGGTGGATCTGTTGATCTCCCATGCCGAGCGGATCACGAGGACCCTCGGCGGCCGCTACCCCGCGTGAGACCAGGCGTCGGGATTGACCGGATGCGGTGGCATCGAACCACCGAACATCGCGGCAGCATTGGTTGCACACAGCCGCGCCATCTCCGACCGCACCGATACCGTCGCACTCCCCACGTGCGGGAGCAACACCGTGTTGGGCAGATCCGCGAGACCGGGTTCGAGGGCCGGCTCGCGTTCGTAGACGTCCAAACCTGCTGCAGCAACGGTGCCCTCGCGCAGCGCGGTCACCAGAGCGGCCTCGTCGATCACCGGTCCGCGCGCGGTGTTGATCACGATCGCCGACGGCTTCATTGCTCCGAGTACGGCTGCGTCCACCAGATGGTGAGTGGAATCCGACAACGGAACATGCAGGGACAGAAAGTCGCTGGTCGTGACGATCTCGTCCCACGACGCATGCTCGACGCGACCCGTGAACTCACCGAGCTCGTTCTCGGAGACCTCTCGGTCGCCGGGCGGACGGGGGCAGAACTTGACCGTCATGCCGAAGCCCAGTGCTCGGCGCGCGGTGGCGCGGGCAATGCGGCCGAACCCGGCCAGCCCCAGCACCCGGCCCGAGACATCGCTGCCGAGAAGCAGTTCCGGCTCCCAGCCGGTGAACGAGCCGGAACGGACGAATGCATCGGCCTCGACGGCCCGGCGGGCCGTGGACAGGATGAGCAGCATCGCGATGTCCGCGGTCGAATCCGTCAGCACCCCAGGGGTGTTGGCAACCGTGATGCCGTTGGCGGTTGCGGCTGCGATGTCGATGTTGTCGAATCCGACGGCGTAGTTGGAGATCCCGGTGATCGACGCCGAGGCCAGTAACTCCGCGTCGAACCGATCTCGCAGCTGGGAGACGACCACGGAGTAGTCCCCGGAGGCGCAGGCGTCGAGCAACTGCTCGTGATCGACCTCCCGCAGGTCCACGTCCCCGGCGGCACGCAGAATGTCCATGCCCGGAGCCGGGATCTCGGTAGTGACGAGGATGCGGCTCATAGGACCCACTCGAAGGCGCGCGCTTCGGACCTGGCACCCTGAACGGTTTTCGATCGCATGGGCTCGCCCAGTTCGGTGAGCAACTCCTCGGACAGAGTCACCATGGCGGCCAGGGTTTTCGGCTCGAACCAGTCCGGACGCGTCGCGAAGAGGATGTCCTCGGAGGAGGTGTTGCCGCTGGCGCCCGGGGCGAAGGGACACCCGCCGAGCCCGCCGAGGGAACCGTCGACCATCGTGGCTCCGGCCGAGATCGCGGCGAGTGTGTTCGCGACGCCCAGGCCCCAGGTGTCGTGTCCGTGGAAGACCACTCTGCGATCGGGAGTTTCGGCGCGCACACGCTCGATCAGCGACTGCACCTGCACCGGTACCGCCTGCCCCAGGGTGTCGCAGATGACGATATCGGTTGCGCCGGTGGCACGTTGGTCGTTGGCGATCTCGATGACGCGATCCGGCGACACCTGTCCCTCGAACGGGCAGGTGAAGGAGGTCGCGATGCACAGCTCGATCTCACCGTCCACCGATCGAGTGATGTCCACGGCGTCGGGCATCGCGGCCAGGGACACCTCGGTGGTCCGACCGATGTTGGCCTGATTGTGCGAGTCCGACGCGGAGAAGCAGTACTGAAAGTTGCGAGCCCCAGCGGCCGCGGCCTTCTCGACATGCCGCGGAGTGGCAACCCACACCCAGCATCGGGCGAGTTCCTCGGCGGTGAGCTCACCGATGACCTCGAGAGTGTTGGCCATCGGGGGCACCTTGTCGCCCCGCGCCATCGACCCGATCTCGAGCGACGGTACGCCGAGTTCGATGAGGGTCCTGATGATCTCGAGCTTGCGATCGGTGGGGAGCATCTTGCCGGTCAGCTGCAGACCGTCGCGCATCGTGACGTCGCGCAGCTCTGCGGCGGGAGCGAAGCGATACATTTACAGGCCCATCTCTTCGTCGGTGCGGCCGAGCAGGGTCGAGAGCACTTCCCTGGTGTGTTCGCCCAGATCCGGTCCGACGGAACGAATCGGCAGGGACGCGTCGCCGATCACCGGGACGACGCCGACGAATCCGACGTCGGTGGGCTTGTCGCCTCCGGTGTCGACCGAGAAGTGCTGAATCATGTTGCGGGCGGCGTACTGCTCGTCGGCGACGATGTCCGCGGCGGTGTAGATCGGGCCCGACGGCACTCCGGCGTCGTCGAGAATCTTCAAAGCCTGCTCGCGCGAATGCAAGCCGGTCCAGGCCGAGATGGCGGCATCCAGCTCGTCGCGTCGACGCCACCGACCGGCGTTGGACGCCAGGTCCGGATCGGCTCCGAGGTCGGGGCGATCGATGGTCTCCATGTAGCGCTGGAAGATCGCGTCACCGTTGCCGGCGATGATGATCGAGTGACCGTCGTTGCACGGGTACGCGTTCGACGGGGCGATGCCCTCCATGCGGCCGCCCGTGCGCTCACGTTCGACACCGTAGGCGAGGTAATCCGGAATCAGCGATTCCATCATCGACAGGATCGATTCGTTCAGCGCCACATCGATGGAACGCTGCGCCAACGTCAGCGGCGACTGCTGGTCGGGTGCCTGCGCCGCGCGCTGTGTCTGCCGCTGGAACAGTGCCATGACGCAACCGAACGCGGCGTACAGTCCGGCGATCGAGTCGCCGATCGAGACTCCCACTCGGACCGGTGGCCGGTCCGGATCACCCACGAGATTGCGAAAACCGCCGTATGCCTCTGCGACAGCGGCGAATCCGGGTCGCTGCGACATCGGGCCGGTCTGACCGAAAGCCGAGATGCGCGTGATGATCAATTCAGGGTTGGCGGCAGAGAGCACCTCCGGCGAGATACCCCATTTCTCCAGAGTGCCGGGCCGGAAGTTCTCGAGCACGATGTCGCATTTGGCAGCGAGGTCGACGACGTCCTTGCGTCCCTGTTCGGTACGCAGGTCCAGCACGATCGACTTCTTGTTTCGATTGATCGTGCGATACAGCATCGATGTGGTGCCCGAGTACAGCCGCCAGTTACGCAGTTCGTCTCCGGTTCCCGGCCGTTCTACCTTGATCACCTCGGCACCGAAATCGGCAAGCATGCGCGCCGCGGTAGGGGCGGCGATGTAGTTGCCGAGCTCGAGAACTCGAACTCCGCTGAGCGGCAATGCCATCGTGTTCCTTTCGATACTCACAAAATCAGGGCTCACAGGATCCAGCTCATCGGCACGATCAACGCGATGGCGATGACCGATGCCACCGAGACGCCCACCGAGCACGTCTTGAGTGTGCCCCTGGTCGACTGTCCCATCAAGGACTGCAGCAGCCAGAATGTGTTGCTGGTGACGTGCACGGCGAACAGCGATCCGGCACCGGCGGCGAGCGCGATGAACACCGGATCGAGCCCTATCAACGGAGCGACCGGTGCCAGAATGCCCGCGGACGTGATGGCCGAGATCGTCACCGAGCCCACGGCGATGTGCAACGCGGCAGCGATGACCCACACCATCAACAGCGGAGCCGCGGTGCTGGCGGTGAAGTACTGGCCGAGGATGTCGCCGAGACCCGCCTCGTTGATGACGGCCGCGAGCGAACCACCGACACCGGTGAGGATGAGAATCTGGCCGCTCTCGGCGAAACCACGGGCGAGAGCTTTCTCCACTCGTGCCTGTCCGACGTGATAGCGGCCGATGAGGCAGGTGCCCACCAAGCCGATGAGCAGCGCGATGACCGGGCTGGCGATGAATTCGACCACCGGAACCGATATTTCGGCGACTTCGAGTACCGCTCCGACTGCGATGAGAACGAGCGCGAGCAGCAGCGGCGAGAGCAACACCAGCAGCGACGTCTGCTTCTCGGTGCGCACCTTCTGCGCCACGCCACCTCCGGTTTCGAGGGGCTCGTCCTCGGAATCGGCGGGCTCTGGAACCACAGGCTGCTCGACTACGGTGATCTGCTGCTCGTCCTTCTCCTCGTTCCACCAACCGTGTCGGAAGACGAACGACATGATGGCCACCGACAGCACGACGACGGGAACGATCAGGATCAACCCGTAGATCATCATCTTGCCCAGGGGCACTCCGAGCAGTCCGGCCAGCGCGAGCGTCGCGACACCGGGGACCATGAACACGATGCCGCATTCGAGCGAGATGGCCAGTGCGGTGGCCATTCTCGCCGTACCGTACTTGCCGATCTTGGGGGCGAGGTTTCGAGCGAGCGGAGCGGAGATCACCAGGAGCACGTCGAGGAAGATGGACTGCAGCACGGTCGCGATGGTCAGCGACAACGCGTACGGGAGTCGTTTGGGCCCGAACGTTTTGAGCAAGGTGCCGACGAGTCGTTGGATGGCGCTCATCTCCTGCAGCACCGAACCCATCAGGACTCCGAAGGCGATCAGCAGCCCCACCTCGGCCATGATCTCGCCGAACCCGCCCGTGATGGTGTCGACGGTGGTCGACACTCCGAGCTTGGTCGCCAGACCCAGATACGCGGCCCCGAGAACCAGCGAGATCACCGGATTGAAGTGAAAACGAACGATGAAGACCACCACCGCCAGCACGGCGACGACGGTGTTGATCACGATCCACATGTCGGACATCGGCAGTTCTTCCCACCAGAGAGAGTGACCGTCGCCATTGAAGACGGGCGGTGTGATGCGTCGCACCATTGCTCACATTATGGGCACAGATTTACTTCGTGAGCAAGAGTGGACCCGACTCGACGTCAGATGGGCTGTGCGCGCCGAACCGACAGCGCGGCTCGGGAGCCATCGAGTTCGACCGGCGAGCGCACCGCCACCTCGCCGACCCGCAAGATCCCGTCGGACAACGGTTCCACGCGAAGCCCGCCGCGACCGATCAACGCTTTACGGGCACCGTCGACGACCATCCGGTCCATCCACGCGCACGGGTGAGCCGGTCGTCCACCGCGAAAGCGGATCCACCCGTCACCGGAATCGAGTTCGAATTCCCGACCTCGCAACGGGTCGAGCTCGAGCCCACACACGACGACGTTTCGCCTGGCCACGGCCGGGTCGGGGACCTCGACGCCGAGCACATCCCCCACTGCCTCCCAGGCCTCGACGGCCAGAAAGCTCACCGCCGCTTCGGTGTGCGCCCGCACGCCGAAGAACCGATCGCCCCGAATGCCCTTGTGGGCCACGATCTCGACACTCTCCGGCAGGTCGGTCAATACGTCGGCCGGACCGTCCTTGGATCTGCCGAAATAGGCGTGTGTGGGCGCTCGCAGCAGCTGCACGATCTCGGCGCGGTACTCGAAGTACATGCCCTCGAGTCTGCCGTGTGCCCGTCCCCCGCTGTTCTTACCCGCGGGTAAGGAGAGATCAGTACACTCGCGACATGGCTGTGACGACCCGCGTGACCACATCGGACGGCATCATCGAGGGAAAGCCGGTGGGTGATCTGATCACCTGGCGAGGCATTCCCTACGCCGCCCCGCCCGTCGGACCGCTTCGTTTCAGAGCGCCCCAACCGACCGAACCCTGGTCGGGTGTGCGCGACGCCACCGAGTGGGGCAATGCCTCCGTTCAGCACAAGCGCGGAACGATGCTCGCAGTGGGCAAGTACCAACCGTCGAGCGAGGATTGCCTGACGCTCAACGTGTTGGCCCCGAGCACACCGAGCGCGAGCCCGCGGCCGGTCATGGTGTTCATCCACGGTGGTGCCTACACGCTCGGCACATCGGCGACCCCGCTGTACGGCGGCGGCTCTCTGGTACGCCGCTCGCTGAAGGACGGCGACGGCATCATCTACGTGTCTGTCAACTACCGACTCGGCGCACTGGGTTACCTCGACATGTCCCAGTTCTCCACTCCCGAGCGGCCGTTCGACTCCAACCTGGGCTTGCGGGATCAGGTTGCGGCGCTGGAATGGGTGCAGCGCAACATCGCGAACTTCGGCGGCGATCCGAACAACGTCACCATCTTCGGCGAGTCCGCGGGCGGCAATGCGGTCACCACTCTCATGACCGTTCCCGCCGCGAAAGGCCTGTTCGCGCAGGCCATATCCGAAAGTTCCGCCCCGGGAATGACGGCCACCAAGGAGCGCGCCGACCAGTGGGCGCGCGAGTACGTCGGCTACCTCGGCGGCACGGTCGAGACCGCCACCGAGACCCTCGACAACGCCGAGGTGCTCCGGCTCGGTCGGGCGGGCACCAAACTCGGCCTCACCACCCTGCACCGCACCCCGGGGCTGCTCCCGTTCGGCCCGGTGATCGACGGCGACTTCCTCCCGGTCAGCCCGGTCGAGGCCTACGCGAACGGAACGGCGCACCGCGTCCCGCTGATCATCGGCACCAATGCCCGTGAGGGAACACTGTTTCCGAAGTTCCTCGACGCATTGCCCACCAATCCCGAGCGGATCACCAAGCTGTTCTCCCTCACCGATCCCGACGCCGAGGCCGTGGTCACTTCAGGCTACCGGGGCTACCCCAACGAGCGGGCAGCCATCGACTTCGGCGGCGACTTCACCTTCTGGAAGCCCTCTCTCGAAGTGGCCGAAGGACATTCGCGTCATGCACCCACGTACTTCTACCGGTTCGACTTCGCCCCGCGGTCGATGAAGCTGCTCGGCTTCGACGCCACCCACGGCTTCGAGTTGTTCGCCGTGTTCGGCATCAGCGAGACACTGTTCGGCAAGGCGCTGACGCTGGCAGGCGGGCGGAAGGCCTTCGCCGAGGTCACCGAGCAGGTCCAGTCGAACTGGATTGCGTTCGCCACCAACGGAAAACCCCTCGAATCGTGGCCGGCGTACAACGAGGCCGACCGCAAGACGTTGATCTTCGACACCCGCACCCGCGTACAGAAGGACCCACGGAGCGACCGTCGCAAGGCGTGGGAAGGCTACCGGGGCTACGACAGCCAGAAGCTCGAGCCCGTCACTTGAGCAGTCGCGACATGCGACGGTCGGCGAGAATCTTGCCGGCCGTCTGACACGTCGCGCAGTACTGAAAAGAGCGATCGACGTAGGCGACTTCGCGGACCGGGTCGCCGCACACCGGGCACGGAAGTCCGGTTCTGGCGTGCACGCGCATCCCCGATCTCTTCTCCCCCTTCAGACGCGCCGCATCCTGCCCGGCCGAGCGGGCCACCGCGTCGGACAGCACCGAGCGCATCGCCGCGTACAGCGCCCCGACGGCCTCGGGATCGAGCTTGCTCGACGATGCGAACGGCGAGAGCTTCGCCACGTGCAGTATCTCGTCCGAGTAGGCATTGCCGATGCCGGCCAACAGCGATTGATCCACCAACGAGGTCTTCAGCCGCGCGGTGGTGCTGCTGAGGATCTCGGCGAATTCGAGCTCGGTGACCGTCATCGCGTCGGGTCCGAGCCGGGCGATACTCGCCACCTGTTGCGGATCGCGTACCACCCATACCGCCAGCCGCTTCTTGGTCCCCGCTTCGGTCAGATCGATCGCGGGCGTCGCTCCCTCGGGGGTGAAGAAGTGGATCCGCAGCGCGAGGGGCCCTTTGCCCGGCTTCGGCGGCGCGGCGCTGGGGTTGTCCACCCACCGCAGCCATCCTCCACGCGAGAGATGGGTGATCAGCCAGAGGTCACCGGCTCGAAGTGCCAGGTGCTTTCCGAAGCGGGCGGCATCGGTGACGTCCTTGCCCTGCAGCTCGGTGATCGGCGGATCGAATGTCTTGAGAACGCTGAGCGCAGCGATGTCGATTCGGCCGATCACGGCTCCGACGGCATGCTCGCGCAGAAAGCCGGCAAGGGCTTCCACCTCGGGTAATTCCGGCATGCGTCCAGTATGCAGCTACGATGACCGTCGTGATGGTTCCGACTCCGTACGAAGATCTGCTGCACCACATCCTCGATACCGGGACGGCGAAATCCGACCGCACGGGAACCGGCACCACCAGCGTGTTCGGGCATCAGATGCGCTTCGATCTGGCAGCGGGCTTCCCGTTGCTCACCACCAAGAAGGTCCACCTGAAGTCGATCGTCTACGAGCTGTTGTGGTTCCTGCGCGGAGACTCGAACGCCACGTGGCTCCAAGAGCGCGGCGTCAGCATCTGGGACGAGTGGGCAGCTCCGGACGGCGAGCTCGGCCCCGTCTACGGAGTGCAGTGGCGATCGTGGCCCACCCCGTCGGGCGAGCACATCGACCAGATCAGCCAGGTCATCGAGACCCTGAAGACCGATCCGGATTCGCGGCGAATGATCGTCTCGGCATGGAACGTCGGCGAGATCCCGCGGATGGCGCTCCCGCCGTGCCACGCGTTCTTCCAGTTCTACGTGGCCGACGGAAGACTCTCCTGCCAGCTCTACCAGCGCAGCGCAGACATGTTTCTCGGCGTGCCGTTCAACATCGCCAGCTACGCACTGCTCACGCACATGGTGGCGGCGCAGACCGGCCTCGAGGTCGGCGAGTTCGTCTGGACCGGCGGCGACTGCCACATCTACGACAACCACCGCGAGCAGGTCACCGAGCAGCTCTCACGCGAGGCGTATCCGTACCCCACTCTCAAACTGGCGCAACGGGATTCGATCTTCGATTACACCTACGAGGACATCGAGATAGTGGACTACCAGCATCACCCGGCGATCAAGGCCCCGGTAGCGGTGTGAGTGCACCGCAGTTCGTCGGCCTTATCTGGGCTCAGACCACCGCCGGCGTCATCGGAGACGCGGGATCGATCCCCTGGCACGTCCCCGAGGACATGGCTCACTTCAAGTCGAAGACGGCCGAGCATCCGGTGATCATGGGCCGTAAGACCTGGGACTCACTGCCCGCGAAGTTCCGTCCACTGCCCGGCCGTCGCAACATCGTGGTCACCCGCAACTCCTCGTGGACCGCCGACGGTGCCGAGAACGCATCGAGTGTCGCCGACGCCGTGGCCCTGGTGGGCGAGAGCCCGGTCTGGGTCATGGGCGGCGGCGAAATCTATCGCAGTGCAATGGATATCGCGACCCACCTGGAGGTGACCGAGGTCGATCTCGACGTCGAGGGCGACACGAGGGCTCCCGAGATTCCGGCCGGCTGGGTCGCGACGGCGGGCGAATGGCAGAACAGCCGGGTCGACGGGACCCGATTCCGCTTCGTGGAGTACGGAAAGCCTACCCAACCTTCTTGAGCGCGTTCAGGATTCCCCCGTCGCGACTGCGAGCGGTGCGTCATACTGACGATCATGGACAAGAAGTCACTCACCGCCCTTGCCCGCCAACAGCTCAAACTTGCAGTCGGCGCGTCGAGTGGCCGCAGTTCGCAGACGGTGTACGGCGGTCACCAGCGCCACCTGCGGCAGACGGTCGTGGCTCTGGCCGCAGGGAACAAGCTGGCCGAACACGACCTCTCCGGCGAGTCGACCGTCCTGGTACTCAGTGGCAAGCTCGAACTGATCTCCGGTGAGCGCTCCTGGAAGGGCTCGACCGGCGACCTTCTCGTCATCCCCGACGCCCGCCACAGCGTCGAGGCCCTCGAAGACGTGAGCTTCCTGCTGACCGTCGCTATGTGAGCGCTTTCCGCACCACCAGCACGGGGCAGTCCGCGGTGTTGACGAGCGCGAAACTCGTGGAGCCCAACAGCATTCCACCGAATCCGCCGCGCCCCCGGTTGCCCACCACGATCAACGCCGCGGTTTCGGACAGTCCGCTCAGAACCCGCACCGGACGGTCCTGAGCGACGACGCGCTGCACTTCGACGTCGGGGAACCTCTCCTGCCAGCCGGCGAGGCTCTCTGCCAGCAGAACCTCCTCGCCGTCGGCGATGGCCTGCCAGTCCTTGGGCGCACGGCCGAACGACTGGGTGAGATCGACATCGGACCACACGTGAACCGCGATCAGCACGGCACCCCGAGCGGATGCTTCGACGAAAGCCCACTCGACCGCAGCCTGGTTGACGTCCGAGCCGTCGATACCGACGATCACCGGCCCCTCGGCAACCGGGCGGCCATCGATGTCGCGGCCTCGCACCACCGCGACCGGGGACACGCTGTGCGCGGCCAACGAGAGTGTGACAGCGCCGGTTTCGCTGGCCCCGATCACCAGCATCTCGGCCTGCGCCGAGACGCCGATGAGAACATCCATCACGCCGCCCTCGACGGCACTGGAGGTCACCTCGAAGGCTGGATCGTCGACGACCAGTGCGGCCAGCGTTTCTGCCGCCACCAACCTCGACTTGGCAGTGGCAACGAATTCGGTTGCTTCTCCTGCGAATTCGCTCAGGTCGACCACCCCCGGCATGTCGACGGCAGTGACGATGTGCAATCGCCGATCCCGTCGGTGAGCGCAGAGAGCCGCCCAGATCACGGCCTTGTCCGCTGCAGCGGATCCGTCGATACCGACGATGATCGGTCGAGAGCCTGTCACGTTTCGGGCCTCCGGTCTTGCGCGAGAACCAATCCTCGCGCGTATGACGAATAGGCGTTCAGGCTAGTCGATGGGGTCCGCCCGAGCGCCTCTTCGATTCGAATCGAACCGAAGAGGCACCGGTCCCACGGACCCCCCGGGGTATGTGGTGTCAGCTGGCGCGCAATGCGTTCGAGTATTCCCGGACTCGTGTGCGGCCGAGCTGGGTTGCGGCGTCCTGGGCGTCGAGATGATCGAGATAGTCGGCCAGTTGGTCGCGGCTGCGGGCTCCGGCACCGAGATCGGTGCGCTCGAAGATGCGCCACTGCGCCAACAGGGGTCGCAGAACATCGTCGAGATGGCGGCGCAGATCGTAGATTCCGTCCCGCGAGATGAGCATCGCACTGCGCGCGAACCCCGGCAGGTTGGTGCCCGGCAGCTGAAAGTTCATGACGACCTCGGTGATCGCCGTGACGGTGAGCGACGGTGCCACCTCGAGCGCCGCGGAGACCAGGTCGGAAAAGAAGCGGACATGCAGATCCTGATCGGCGACAATGCGTCCGAGCAGGCGATCGGCCACCGGATCGTGGCACTGAGCGGCAGTGTTGCGATGACAGATGCTCGACACCGACTCGTCGAGGGTGACCTGGGCCAGCGACCGGAGCAGGTGCGCTCCGTTCATCGGGGCGTCGAAACCCACCGTCATACACTGCGCTCGGGCTCGACCGAGGGCGACCGGATCGACGCTGCGGGTGGCCACCAGGTAGTCGGTGACGGCCACTGCATGCCGGGTCCGTTCGTCGCTCCACTCCGTGAGCCACGACGGCCAGACCCCGACCTCGGAGGCAGCGGTATCTCGCCGGTAGAGCGGAATGTTCTGTTCGACCAGCAGAGTGGTCACCAGTGCCGCTTTGGCGGCCTCGGTCAAGGTCGAGGGCCGCGAACCCCAGTACATCTCGGCTCGGACGTAGTCGGCCGGTTCCCACGGCGCGGCCTCGGCGCGATGACGAGCCAAGTTGGCCTCGATGGTCGGCAACAGTTCTCGCAGAACCGCGAACTGCCCGATATCACTGCGCATGACCGCCCCTTCGTCGCCCGCCTACCCACTCCGACGGAGACAAAGGTAGATCCGCCGAACTCGCACCGCGGAGCGCTTGCGGATTGTTTAGGGCAAGTCGCAAGCGCTTGGGGAGCGCGCTCGAGACAGGTCACAACGAGTTTTGCCGAAATGGTGGATCACGCGTTGATAACAACCTATGATCGACCCTGTTAGAGGCCGGGAAACAAACTTGAAGTACGAAAACGCCGCGGTTTCGTCGGGGATTGCATACATTGAGCCGCGGAAGCGCATCGATACGCGCAAGTAAGTTTGCTCTCCGATGACCTGAAGATCCCAACACGAAGGGTTGATCTGTGACCGTTCACAACTCGACTAGCCTCGGAATCATGGTCGCGGGTCAGCCTGCGTCGGCTCCTCTTCGCGACTTCCGTGCAGTGGCGCGGCTCCTCGTGGGGCACTTCGCCGCCAACACCCCCTGCGGGTCGTTGCCGGGCGAACAGCTCCACGGCGACGTCACCGAATTCACCGTCAAGTGCATCAGTATCGCCGTGCAGATGCTCGACGAACGGCGCGCTCCGGCCGAGTCCGACCTGGCCGAACTTCGCGTCAAAGCCAGCCAGTGGGCACGCGAGGGCGTACCCCTCGAGTCCGTGCTCAGTGTCTACCACGAGGGCATCCAGATCGGCTGGAATCTGGTGTCCAAGAGGGCAGGTGAGGGCGACGCCGCTCAACTGATCGAGGCTGCGCGGATGTTCGTGCTGCTGTCGGAGAAGGTGTCCATCGCCGCCAGCAAGAGCTACGTCGAGGAGCTCCAAGCGGTGGCCAGTGAGCACCACACGGCAGCGCACACCCTGGTGACCTCGCTGCTCAGCGGCCACAACGCGGTATCGATGGCCCGTCAGTCCGGCATCGAACTCGCCGACAGCTACCTCGTGCTCGCCATCTCGGTTCCGCCGCACCCCGACGAGAACGATCCCAACATTCAGAAGACCGTCGCCGCCCGTAGAAAGTTGCGCCGCGTCCAGGCCGAGCTGGCCACGATCTGCGGACGCACTCCCCTGTCTTTGCTCAGCACCGAGGGTGGCACCGTGCTCATCCCCGGTACCCACGACGACGAGTGGGTCGAGGCCCTGGTGCATCGCATCGGTACCGCCGCCGAGGTTCCCGTCACCGTCACCGCCGAGCAGGCCGCAACCGCCGACATCCCCACCGCAGCCGATCAGGTACACGAACTGCTGTCGTTGGCACACCAGCTGCACCGCCCGTCCGGCCTGTACCGCATGGACGACCTGGTGCTGGAGTACCAGCTCACGCGGCCTGGCCCCGGCCGTCGCCACCTGACCCAGATCCTCGAGCCCCTCGATTCGTCCCCCGAGCTGCTCGAGACCCTCGAGATCCACATCTCCCACGATCTGAACCGTCAGCGGTCCGCTCGCCAGCTTCATCTGCACACCAACACCGTCGATTACCGCCTCAAGCGGATCGCGCAACTCACCGGGTTCGATCCCACCCGTCCCTCGGGAATTCGGCACCTGCAGGCCGCACTGGTGGCCCGGCGGCTCGAATCCTCGCGCGGCGCAGCGTGATCTGAGAACTCCGACCGGTTTCTCGACCCGACGGCAGGTAGCGTCGGAAGTATTCGAGGAGCAGGGGATCGTTGCATGACCAATTTGAAGCTCGAGCTGTCCGGTGTGGTCAAGGAGTACCCCACCGGCGAGCAACCGGTACGCGCGTTGGACGGTATCGATCTCACGATCGAGGGTGGCCAGTTCGTCTCGCTCGTCGCGCCGTCCGGTGCCGGAAAGTCGACGCTGCTGCACATGCTCGGCGCTCTCGACACACCGACGTCGGGTTCCATCCGGTTCGACGACGTCGAGGTCACCACCCTCGACGACAACGCCCAATCCGATTTCCGACGCCACCAGGTGGGGTTCGTCTTCCAGTTCTTCAACCTGCTGCCGACGATGTCCGCGTGGGAGAACGTCGCAGTGCCCAAGCTGCTCGACGGCACACCCATCAAGAAGGCCAAGACCGACGCGATGCGTCTGCTCGAGATGGTCGGGCTCTCGAACCGATCCGAGCACCGGCCGGCACAGTTGTCCGGTGGTCAGATCCAGCGCATCGCGATCGCCCGGGCGTTGATGATGGATCCGGCGCTGCTGATCGCCGACGAGCCGACCGGCAATCTCGATTCGAAGACCTCCCACAACGTCCTCGAGATCCTCGCCGACGTGGCGCACGCCAGCAACGGGCGTCGAGCAGTGGTGATGGCGACCCATGACCTCGAGGCAGCACGGTCCACCGATCGCATCGTCAGCATGATCGACGGTCGCGTCGAGACCGACACTCTGACGGCCGGCCTCGATCGGTGATAGGCACCGCGCTCAGCAGATTCAGAGTCATCAGCCTTCGCGATCTCCGCATGCACTGGGTGCGTTCGCTGGTCTCGGCCGGTGTCGTCGCCGTCGCGGCCGGGCTGCTCATCGCCGTCCTCGGCACGTACGGCTCCTTGACCGGCTCCGTCGAGCGGCTCGCCGTGTCGATCGCCGGTAACGCGAACTACGAGATCGTGGGTGTCACCGACTCCGGTTTCGATCAGAGCGAACTCGACGCCGTACGTGCTGTTCCCGGCGTCGAGACAGCGGTTCCACTGTTGCGCAGCACTGTTCGGTCCGATGTCGGAGACCTGACGATTCTCGGTGTCGACTCATCCATCACGGCACTGCAATCCGATCTGGAAGGTGCCGTCGGAAACGCGTCAGGATTGCTCACCGATCCGGACGGGGTGTTGGTCGGAGCCGCAACGGGTCTGACGCAAGGCGACACCGTCATCATCGACGATGTTCCGACCGCGGTGGTCGGCGTGGTCGACGGCCCCGGGACGCAGCGCATCGGCGGGGGCATCTTCGCCGTCGCGCTCGTCCCGACGGCTCAGGCGCTCACCGACCGCCCCGATCAGCTCGATTCGATCTTCGTCCTCGGCAGTGGCGACTCTCTGCGCACCGACCTCGATACCGCGTTGGCCGGCCGGGTGTCGGTGATGGATCCGGACTTCCGGGCCGACCGCGCGAACCAGGCGATGAGCCTGACTCGCAATGCGACACTGATGGTCTCGCTCATCGCGTTCGTCGTCGCGGCGTTCCTCGTCTTCAACGTCATGAACATGGCCATCGCGAAGCGTCGACCCACCATCTCTCTGCTCCGGGCAGTCGGCGGCCGCCGCGGCGACATCGTCCGCGACCTGCTTTTCGAGTCCGTTCTGGTCGGTCTCGTCGGCGGTGCCGTCGGAGTTCCGCTGGGAATCGTGATGGGCCGCATTGCAATCGAAAGTCTGCCACCGTTCCTCTCGCGAGCCTTCGATGCGCGAATCGAATACGTGCTGCCCGGCTTCGCGATACCGGTGGCGATCGTCGCGTGCGTGCTGGCCTGCGTCGGGGCCTCGGCCGTCGCCGCCGTGCAGGTGTATCGCATCTCGCCGATCGAAGCGCTCGCAGTCGGCGGCGGAGAGACCTCGGGTGGCCCCGGTCTGCGCTTCACCCTGGCCGCGACCGTGTTCGGCGTGTTCGCCGTCGCCGGATCCTTCCTCTTCGCCGTCAACGTCGACGGGCAGTTGACCCTCGGAGCCGGTGCCCTGTTCATGTTCGGCGTCGTCGCGCTGTGCGTCGGTGCGACCGGTCCGATCGTGTCCGTGACCGCAGCGGTCCCCCGCCGCTGGGGTGGTGCCGGACGCCTCGCGACCGCCACCATCGAACGCGCCCCGCGGCGTATCTGGGCAACCGTGATGACGATCGTGATCGCCGTGGGAGTCAGTGTGGGAGTGTCTGGTTCGCTGACCAACATGACCGACTCGGCAGGCGAATCGTTGTCGTCCTTGGCGAACACCGACCTGTACGTGTCGATGACCTCACCCGACGCCATACCGTCGGGCCCGATCGTTCCCGCCGAGGTGGAAGACGCTGTCCGGGCGACGCCGGGGGTCTCTCGCATCGTCGAGGGACAGTGGGCATACGCGACGATCGACGGCGAAACGGTATCCATCCAGGGCGTCGCCGACGGTAGCAACGCGGTGACGCTCGCATCGCTCTCCGACGACGTGCGCGCGGCGGTGCTCGCCGGTGACGGTGTGGTGCTGTCAGAGGGGTTCGGCAGAACCCTCGGTGTCTCGGTGGGTGACTCCATCGATCTGCCGACGCCGACCGGGGTGCAGACCGTGCGGGTGCTCGACCTGGTCGAATACATCAACGCCGCCGGCGGGACGATGGCGATCTCGCTGGATTCGATGCAGCGTTGGTACGACCGGCCCGGGGCTACCTACCTCGAGATCAGCGTCGACGGAGACGTTGCGGCAGTCCAGGATTCACTGCGCGCGGCGCTCCCACCCGAGGCTTTCGTCTACACCGGCGACGCCGCACTCGAGGGAACGAGCGCTGCTATCCGGCAGTCCGGGGCACTGGCCATCGCGTTGCAGTGGATCGTCGCGCTCGTCGCTGCGGTCGCGTTGCTCAACACGTTGACACTGTCGGTACTCGAGCGTCGACGTGAACTCGGCGTACTGCGCGCCATGGGCGGTGGCCGCGGAACCCTGGCGCGAATGGTGCTCGCCGAGGCACTCTCGGTCGGCGTCGTCGGTGGTGTGCTCGGCCTGATCATCGGTGCGGGTCTGCAATACCTGAGCACCCTGATCCTCGGAGCCAGCATCGGAATTCCGGTCGCCTACACCGCGAGCTGGTCGGTGCTGCTGTACGGACTCGTTGCCCTCGGCCTGTCGCTGTTGGGTTCGGCTCCACCTGCCGTGCACGCCTCTCGACTGAGCATCGTGGACGCTATCGCGGCGGATTAGATGGTGGGCGGGCTGGTCCTCAGCGTCCGCAAATGCGCTCGCGTTTGTCAGGTGCGAGCGGAATAGACAGCCAGTGGCCGGCGACTCTGCGCGCGTTTGGCGAATGCGCGCGCGTTCGCACGAGGATGGTCGACGCCTTCGCCCGCGACATTCGGTGCTTCGTCGGCATCGAATCGGCTGCCGATTACTCCGCTCACCAGCACCGCACCGCCCTGAACTTGATCGCATCGCCGACCGGGACAGGGAGGAGCAGCGGCAACCTGCTTCACGATCGACACCATGGGCCGCTAGACTAGCGAGCGCGATGTGGGCCAGCTGTGCAGTGCGGCGGCAGACCCATCCGCAACCGATTGTTCGATGGATCGAAAGCCGTTGCTGGACAATGGCTTCGGATCAGCAGAACGATCACCAGCCTTCGTAGCTCAGGGGATAGAGCAACCCTCTCCTAAAGGGTAGGTCGCAGGTTCGAATCCTGCCGAGGGCACCACGAGTCGACTTCGCGCTCCACCCTCCCCAATTGCTGGCAACTATTGCGCGGCCAGGAAACTCTCCGTACTATCGAACATGCATTCGAGTACTGGGGAGGAACTCGTGGTCACAGCTGTACAAGATTCACCACTCACGTCCGATGAAGTGCTGCGCTTCGTCGCGCGTCTTCAGTCATCGGAGTTCGACGCCGACGCAGCAGCCGGCATCGATTTGATCTCCGCCCTCGAGACCGTCAAGTGCGCCAGCGTGGCAACGCAAGCCGTGGTGACCGACGCCGTCGCGACAGCCATCAGCAACGAACGCAGAGAGCATGGCAAGCCGAAAGCCCAGTGGCGCAATGGTATTGCGTCACAGATCGGACTGGCTCGGCGCGAATCACCGAACCGTGGGGGCACTCACCTCGGTCTCGCTCGCGCGCTGGTGCACGAAATGCCGCACACCCTCGCGCGACTGAAAGCCGGGGAGCTCAACGAGTGGCGCGCCATGATCCTCGCTCGCGAAACCGCATGGCTCACCGTCGACGACCGCCGCACCATCGACGAACGACTGTGCGCAGACCCCGCCACACTGGCCGGTGCCGGCGACCGCACCATCGAAGGCCGCGCCCGCGCACTCGCCAACGAACTCGACGCCGCCTCCCAGGTGAAACGACGCGCCAAGGCCTACGCAGCCAGGCGCACCAGCACCCGTCCCGCACCCGAATCGATGGGCTTCTTCACGGTCCTCACCTCGATGGAAAAGATGGTCTGCATGTGGGCGACGCTGCGACGAGATGCCGACACCATCATCAACTCCGGCGGTGACACACGCACCCGCGATCAGATCATGGCCGACCTCGTATTCGAGCGGGTCACCGGGGCATCAGCAGCACAGGGACCGCCAGTGACCGTCGACATCGTCATCTCGGATTCCACCCTCCTCGCCGGCGGTGACACGTCCGCCTACATGCACGGCTACGGCGACATTCCGTCCGATGTCGCACGGCAACTGATCCGAGACACACTCGACAGTGAGACGCACGTCGCATTACGCCGCCTCTACGCGCACCCGACGTCCGGTGCGCTGACGGCAGTGGAGTCCACTTCGCGCGCATTTCCCACCGCGCTGGGACGCCTGATAGATCTCCGCGATCGCACCTGCCGAACCCCGTGGTGCGACGCACCGATCCGTCACCACGATCACATCAGACCTCATTCAGCAGGCGGCAGAACGAGTGCCGAGAACGGCGCAGGCCTTTGTGCCGCATGCAATTACGCCAAAGAAGGTGAGGGCTGGACAGCCGAAGCATGGCGAGACAAACGCAACGCGCGACACCGCTACCGGCTCATCTCACCCACCGGGCACAGCTATGACTCGAGTGCGCCGCCGATGCCGGTGGTCGAGCTGTACAGCTCGACGATCGAGAACGTGATGGTCACCGGTCTCTTCGACGACGACGCCGCATGACGGGTTGCGGCGGGAAGATACCGAGCACCGACTCGGTTACACTCGTCAACGGCGCGCGTAGCTGCACGCCAGACGTCGTGGAATGCTCCCGAACCTCCATGTGCACCCTGCACAGGCTTCTCTTACGGCGATCGAAACTGCCCACCGGCAGTCTCGCCACCTTGCATCTCGGCCCGAAGGCCCGCAGGTGCAACACCCTGCCCGAAAGGCACTTTTCATCACTATGACGACCCCACAGACTTTTTCTGCACTCGGCGTACCCCAGGCCATCGCGGATGTACTCGCGAGCCAGGGCAAGACCGAGGCATTCCCCATCCAGGCCGACACACTCCCCGACACACTGCAGGGACGCGACGTGCTCGGACGCGGAAAGACCGGCAGCGGCAAGACACTCGCCTTCTCGATCCCGATGGTTGCTCGCCTCGCCGGCCAGCTTCCAGGTAACCGCAAGCCCGGCCGCCCCCGTGGCCTGATCCTCGCGCCGACGCGTGAGCTCGCCACCCAGATCGCCGTCGCGATCGAACCCCTCGCGTCCGCGTACTCGCTGAAGGTCACCACGATCTTCGGTGGTGTCTCACAGGTCCGCCAGGTCTCCGCGCTCAAGGGCGGAGTCGACATCGTCGTCGCCTGCCCCGGTCGCCTCGAAGACCTGATGAAGCAGCGCCACCTCACCCTCGACGGCGTTCAGATCACCGTCCTCGACGAGGCAGACCACATGGCCGATCTCGGGTTCCTGCCTGTCGTCACCCGCATCCTCGCCGCCACCCCGGACAAGGGCCAGCGCATGCTGTTCTCCGCGACCCTGGACAACGGCGTCGACAAGCTGGTCAAGCGATTCCTGCACAACCAGATCACGCACTCCGTCGACGAGGCCACCTCACACGTCGAGGCCATGACGCACAGCGTGTTCGAGGTCGACGGCGTCGAAGCCAAGAAGAAGCTGGTCCACCAGCTCGCCTCCGGCACCGGACGCCGCATCCTGTTCATGCGCACCAAGCACCAGGCCCGCAAGCTCGCCAAGCAGCTCACCGACGCCGGAATCCCGTCCGTCGACCTGCACGGCAACCTCTCGCAGGCCGCCCGTGACCGCAACCTCGCTGCGTTCTCCTCCGGCCAGGCCCGTGTTCTCGTCGCCACCGACGTCGCAGCTCGCGGCGTCCACGTCGACGACGTCCAGCTCGTCGTCCACGTCGACCCGCCGGCCGAGCACAAGGCGTACCTGCACCGTTCCGGCCGCACCGCACGCGCGGGAAGCGCCGGAGACGTCGTGACCGTCGTCCTGCCCGAGCAGCGCAAGGACACCGCAGTTCTGCTGCGCAAGGCCGATATCAAGGTCACCCCGGTCCGCGTCACCGCCGACTCGCCCGCAGTGGCGAACCTCGTCGGCGAGCAGGCTCGCTACGTCCAGCCGATGCCGAAGGCCGAGCCGGAAGTTCGCGCCGCGAACCCTCGCAACAGCAACAACGCCCGACGCGGCGGCCCGGCCCGCTCCGGTGGGCAGCCGCGCTCCGGTGGACAGCCACGCAGTGGTGGTCAGCCCCGCAATGGTGGTCAGCCGCGTAGCGGTGGTGGCGGCCACAGCCGTCGTGCAGCAGGCCCCGCCACGAGCCAGCGCAGCCGCTGACCCAGCCCGTGCGCACGCCCAAGTCCGGCCCTCTCGGTCCGCAGGAAATGGCGACCGCTGCCGTCATGAGCAGCTTCACCGTCGCGTTGACGGTGATCGGTGTGCTGGTACCGATGGCGGCGATCCTTCAGGTCGTCGCGGCGATTCCCATGTCGGTGGTCGCACTTCGGTATCGGACCCGCGCACTGGTCACCTCCGCGGTGGCCGGCACCCTGGTCGGTTTCGTCGCGGCCGGAACCCAGACGGCCATCACCGTCGCCAGCGCCGCCCTACTGGGCGGCCTGGTCGGGCGGGCGAAACGCAGGAAGCAAGGACTGTTCGGCGTTCTCGTCACCTCGATGGTCGTCGGCCCGGTGCTCGGGGCGTTGACGGTGCTGATGCTGCTGATCCTCGTTCCGTTGCGCGAGCTGTTTCTCGAGACTCTCCGCAACACCTTCGAGGGCATTTCTCGACTGCTCGAGCGAACGTCGGCACTGCAAGGCATGGCCGACGTGATCCGCACCAGCTCCACGACCGTGCTCGACAACTGGTGGTGGTGGGTCGGCGGGTCGATCGCCTTCGGCATCGTCACCGGAACGTTGTTCGCGTGGCTCATCCTCACCGCGATTCTGGACCGTCTCTCCACCATCCCCACCCCCGAGCCCCTGGCTTCCAGCACCGACGACGAGATCGGGCCGCTGCCGGTCACACTCACCGCGGTCGGGTTCCGGTACCCGGGAAGCACGACGTCCGCGTTGACCGGCGTCGACCTCCGCATCGACACCGGCGAATTCGTGGCGATCGTCGGCCACAACGGTTCCGGCAAATCGACGCTGACGCGGATCCTCGCCGGCCTCGAACCGTCGGAGGGCACAGTGGACAGGCCCGGCTCGACCGGTCTCGGACGGTACGGCGGCACCGCGGTGGTGCTGCAGCGCCCCGAAAGCCAGATCCTCGGCACCCGCGTCGCCGACGACGTGGTGTGGGGACTACCGCCCGGCGATTCACGTCCCGACGTGGAGGCCTTGCTCGACGAGGTCGGGCTCGGCGGTAGGGGAGCGCGCGACACTGCCTCCCTCTCCGGCGGCGAAATGCAGCGACTCGCGGTCGCCGCAGCACTTGCTCGCCGTCCTGCCCTGCTCATCGCCGATGAGGCAACCGCCATGATCGACGCCTCAGGGCGCGAACATCTGGTCTCGCTCCTCGCCGAATTACCCCGCAGGCACGCGATGTCGGTCGTGCTCGTCACCCACCACGTCTCGGAAACCGTCGCCGCAGATCGCGTCGTACATCTGCACGAGGGTTATCAGGTGCAGCACGACTCGACGTGGATGCACGCTCGGACGGAGAACCCCGCTGCGCTGCACGACAATTCGAGCGAACGTCTTCTGGAACTGAGCGGCGTCGCGCACACGTACAACCGGCGCACACCGTGGGCGCAGGTAGCACTGAACGGCATCGACATCACTGTCAAACGCGGTGAGGGTGTGCTCGTTCTCGGTGGGAACGGTTCGGGCAAGTCCACTCTCGCCTGGATCATGGCCGGCCTCACCGGCCCGACCAGAGGCACCGCCGAGCTCGGCGGCAAGGCGATGACCTCACGTGTCGGCGATGTCGGACTCGCCTTTCAGCACTCGCGCCTGCAGCTGCAGCGGCGCACCGTCTCCGAGGACATCGCTGCCGCTGCCGGTCCCGAAACAGGTTCTGCCACAGTGTCGGCCGCGATGGATGCCGTCGGCCTGGACAGGTCGTTGGCGGCTCGCGACATCGATTCGCTCAGCGGCGGTCAGATGCGACGCGTGGTGCTCGCCGGGCTGATCGCGCGTCGTCCTCGGCTACTGGTTCTCGACGAACCCCTGGCCGGGCTCGACCCTCCCGGCCGCGACGACATCATCGGCGTTCTCGCCGGACTGCGCGATCGCGGCGTTGCCATCGTCGTCATCTCGCACGACGTGGACGGTATGGACACCGTCTGCAGTCGCACCATCACGATGGCCGACGGCCACATCGTCTCCGATTCGATCCTGGGGAGCGTGCACTCGTGACCACCGTCGTCTTGCGTCAGGTCCCGCGATTCTCACCGATCCACCGCCTGTGGGCCGGCACCAAACTCGTCGCCGTGCTGCTGCTGAGCATCACTCTCGTGGTGGCACCGACGTGGCCTGCCCTCGGAATAGTGTTCGCGCTGTTGGTCATCGCCGCGATCATCGCTCATGTCCCGATCACCGCGGTGCCGCGTCCACCGTGGTGGATCTGGGCACTGTTCGGCGTCGGAGCTCTCATCAATCTGCCGATCGGCGGCGCGGCAGTGCTGGTGTATCTGCGCGCGACGCTGTTCATCTTCGTCCTGCTCGGCGCATCGATGATGATCGGCTGGACCACGTCGATGAGCGACATCGCCCCTGCGGTCTCCAAACTGGGCGCGCCGCTGAAGAAGCTGAAGTTGCCGGTCGACGAGTGGGCCATCGCCGTGGCCCTGAGCCTGCGGTCGCTTCCGCTGCTGATCGAAGAGATGCGCACCCTCAATGCTGCCCGACGCCTTCGCCCCAAGCCGGTCGTCAACAGCGCGTCGGACAATTCTCTGGTCGACATCGTCACGACGGTGATGTCGGTGGCGATCAGGCGGGCCGACGAAATGGGTGGGGCCATCACCGCCCGCGGCGGAACCGGAATGATCACCGCCACCGACGCCCGGTTCAAGGCCTCCGACGCGGTGACGCTGACCGTGGTGACTCTGGCGTGCGCCGCAGCCATCGCGATCAGCTTCCTGTTGGGCTGACCTACTCCCCCGCGAGACGTTCGGTGCGCGAGTTCAAGGCCTTGACGAACACGTTCGGGATGTCTCGCGGATCCTCGGCGACATAACTCGTTCCGCCGGTCGCAGCCGAGATCTGCTGCAGTGCAACCGGATCTGCATCACTGGTGACACCGACTGTGATGATCACGATGGGTCGCACCGGATCCTGCTCCTTCTGCAGCGACGCCAGCAGCTCGTCGAGGGAGATACTGCCCTCGTCCTCGTTGGCACCGTCGGTCAGGATGATGACACTGTTGACGTAGTCGGGGTCGTATCCCTCCTTGACCCGCCGGAATGCAGCCAACGTGGTGTCGTAGAGCCCCGTTCCGCCGCCGACGAGAGCCGGGAGCCCCCGGATCGAATCGAGAATGGCGTCGCGCTGCGATTTTCCGTTGAACGTACCGTCGGCCTTACCCATCGGCACCAGCTCACGGTGGTCCTGCTTGCCACCACCGAGCCCGATCGAGAACGCCCACAACCCCATCTGCGTCTGATCGCTGAAGAGCGAGTTGGCACCTACCGACGCGTCCACGGTCAGCGCGATGCGGGTGGAGTCGCCCGATTTCGCGGCCATCGAACCCGACACGTCCTCGACGACGAGGGTGCGCAACGGCAGTGCGAGTACGGCCCAGTCCCGCAGCGTCGTCTCGATGGACAGCGGGTTCTTGATCTCGAGCGACGCAACGGACCCGACGCCTCGGCCGTCGGGAAGTGGTGTGCCACTCGATGTTCGGAAGCCGGCTGCGACCAAGGTCTCGGCGGCAGACGCGGTGGCGAGAACCGAGCCCAGTGCGGCTCCGGCCTGCTTGACGCGGTCGTATTCGGGGCCGGCAGGCGCGGTCACGGCCAGCGGGTAGTTGAGGAAATAGCTGCCGGTCGGCGGAACCGACTCGGTCAGTCCCGATCCCGGATTGTCGGCCTCGTACGCAAGCAGTGCCTGCTCGGTCGCCACGCTGGTGCCACCCTCGGCGGCCACCTGGGCCACCAGATCCGGGGTGTCGTGTGGAGTGTCCGCGATTCGTCCGAAGTCCTGAGCCATCGGGACCAGGGCCGCCGACACGGCCTTGGCGTCGGAGATTGCCACCTCGGATTCGGCCAGCGCACCGAGGATCGCGGCATTCGAGGCGCTGCTGGTCAGGGGATCACCGATGCGTTGCCCGGGAAGCTGGAGCACGCTGAGCCAGGTATCGGTCACCGGCGCGGCATCGGACTTCGAGACCAGGACCGGCAGCGTGTTCGCGACGGAGGCCTTGGCCAGCTCGGGAAGCGCACCGGTCGAGCGAAGAGTCTTGAGCAGCCACAGCGTCGAATCCGGTATCCACAGGTCCGGGCGATTTTCGGTTCCGGCGATCTCGGTGGCGGTGTCGGCGGGACGTTCGGGGCGAACCTCGAAGTTCACGCAACCACGATCGAACTCGGTGGCCTGCGCGAGAATCTGCTCGACGGGCTCGGCGATGGAGGTGTCCACGGCGAGCGAGACGGTGTCGACGAAATCGCAGGAATCAACACCGGACGCGCGGACGGCCTGAACGCCGAACCAACCACCGACCACGACGACGACTGCCACCAGCGCAAGCACCGACCAGATCGCGGCCGAACCGAACCGCCGCGCACTACCGCTGTGACGTCCCGACATCGATGCAACCCCCTGCTCGCCCCCCGCTGCACTCACAGGACGAGTGCAAGCGCACGCGCCCTCAGAAGTGACGCGACGCACAGCATAGTAGCCTTCTCAGCGACCGGAGCGACTTCTCAGCGCATTGACGAAAACGTTCGGGATCTCCGCGGGATTTCGAGCAACGAAGCTCGTACCACCCGTTGCTGCCGAAATCTGTTGCAGCACACCAGCATCGGCGTCGTCGGTGATGCCGATGGTGACGATGACGACCGGCCTGGACGGGTCCTGCTCGGCGCGCAGAGTGGACAGCAGCACGTCGAGCGCGATGCTGTCGGGGTCCTCGTTGGTGCCGTCGGTGAGGATGATGACGCTGTTGACCGCGTCGGGATCGTAGCCCTGCTGCACCGTGCGGAACGCTGCCAACGTGGTGTCGTAGAGACCGGTACCACCTCCGACCAGGGCCGGAAGCGTTCGAGTCTGCTGCAGCAGCACCTCACGCTGCGTGGTGTTGCCGACTTTTTCGTCCATTCGCCGGATCGGTGCGAGCTCACGGTAGTCCTGCGATTCGCCGCCGAGTCCGATCGAGAATGCCCACAACCCCATCGACGCGTTGTCGGGGAACAGTCGATTTCCGGTTTCGCTGGCCTGCACCGTCAATGCGATACGTGAGTCGGCCCCCGCGCTGTAGTTCATCGATCCGGAGACGTCCTCCATCACCAGAGTCCGCGACGGCAGCGCCAACACCTGGTACTGGCGCAGCGTCGACTCGGCGGCCTGCTGGTCGGCGATCGTCAGAGGCGTCACGTCACCGATCCCGCGATCGGAATCGAGGGGTGCGTTGTCCGCGGAGCGGAACCCCGCATCGGACAGAGCCCGCTGCCCCTGTTCGGATTCGATGGCCGTGGCCAGTGCCGTCCCGACGGATTTCGCGGTCTCGTGTCGATCCCCTGCGGGCTCGGTCACGGCCAGCGGAAAGTTGAGGAAGATGCTGCCCGTCGGCGGCACCGTCGCGCCCAGTTCGACGTTGTTGTCCTGCTGGTAGGCCAGGAAGGCCTGCTCGGAGACCACTGCGACACCGCCGTCGGCAACCAGATCGTCCAGCCGTACCGTCGGATCGGCCTCACCGCGAGTGGCGGCCTGGGCCTGAGCGATGGGGACGAGCGCCGCTCCGACCGAGTCCAGGGCGGTCTCGTCCGATCCGGCCTCGGCCACCGCGCCCAGGATGGCCGCATCGGATGTGGTGTTGGTCAGCGGGTTGCCGATGCGCAGACCTTCGAGCTTCAACGCGGTGAGCCAGGTGTCGAAGAACGGCACCTCGTCCTTGCGGGCCGCGAGCACAGCCGGGGTGCCGGCCACCGACTGACTCGCCAGGTCGATCAGCGACGCAGTGGACCGCACGGTCTTGCCGATCCACAGCGAGGAATCCGGAATCCAGAGAGAGGGAACGTCGTCGCCCTTGGCGACCGCAGCCGAGACCTGGCCGGATTCGGTTGCGGTGACCTCGATCCGAGCGCAACCGAGGCTTTCCGCGGACGTCTCGTCGACGATCTTCTGCAGCACCGGCGCGATGGCAGGGTCCGCGGCCAGAGAGTAGGACGCGGGATCGCCGCATTCGGAACCGAATGCCTTCTGCGCGACGACCACTCCGCCGCCCACCACGAGAAACAGGGCCACGGCCACGACGCCGTACTTGGCGAATCCTCTGCTGCTCGTCGCGGACGACGGGGCACTGTGTCTACCGGGCATGGACGGCTCCTACTTCACTGGTCGTTCCACAGGCTCCACCCCTGCCGCGTCAGGCGTAGATCTTGACGAACGTCTTCAGCGAGTTCTCGATGTCGCCCTTGAGGGCGCGTGCGACGCCGGACCCGATCGGACCGAACAGCGGCGCGCCGCCGAGGTTGACGTCGATGGTGATCTCGGAGCCTTCACCCTTGGATTTCACGGACAGGTTCAGGCCGATCTTGACGCCGCCCTTACCGTTGCCCTTGAGCTCGAGCTTCTTGGGCGGATCGTAGGACTCGATCTTCCAGGACACCCGGTTGCGCATGCCCTTCACGCTGGCGACGGAATCCAAGGTGGTGCCCACGGCCAGTTGCTCGGGCAGCTCACCGCGCCACGCTTCGTGGATGGAGAGCCACTGCTCGTATCCGGACAGATCGGACGCGTGCGCCCACGTCTGCTCGGGGGTGAGTGGGACGTCGAGGGAAACCTTCAGCTTGGCCACAGCAGGGATGGTAACCGCTGCACGAAAAATGTCCGTGTGAGGCCTTGCTCACACGGACATTTTCGGGGGGACCTGCTATCGACTAGTGAGCGCTGGCCTTCTCCGCACCGATACCGGTGAGGGAGCGAACCTCCATCTCGGCCTGCTTGTCGGTGTTCTCGGTGTCCTTCGAGATCAGAGTTCCGACGATGCCGAGGATGAATGCCAACGGGATCGAGACGATGCCGGGGTTGGAGAGCGGGAACCAGGCGAAGTCCGAGCCGGGGACCATCGACGTCGGCGATCCGGAGACGGCCGGGGAGAAGATGATCAGCACGATCGTCGAGATCAGGCCGCCGTACATGCTGAACAGTGCGCCGGTGGTGGTGAAGCGACGCCAGAACAGCGAGTACAGGATGGTCGGCAGGTTCGCGGCCGCAGCAACGGCGAACGCGAGTGCCACCAGGAAGGCGATGTTCTGCCCGTTGGCGAGGATGCCGAGGCCGATGGCCAGGACGCCGATGACGACGGCGGTGATCCGCGAGACCTTGACCTGCTTCTTGTCGTCGACCTTGCCCTTCTTGATGACGCTCGCATAGATGTCGTGAGCGAACGACGCCGAGGCGGTGATCGTCAAGCCGGCGACCACGGCGAGGATCGTCGCGAATGCGACCGCCGAGATGATGCCGAGCAGGATCACGCCGCCGAGCTCGAAGGCCAACAGCGGAGCCGCGGAGTTCTGGCCGCCGGCCGAAGCCAGGATGCGGTCCGGTCCGACGATCGCTGCGGCTCCGTAGCCGAGCACGAGGGTGAACAGGTAGAACGCACCGATGAGCGCGATGGCCCACACGACGCTGCGGCGAGCTTCCTTGGCGGTGGGCACGGTGTAGAAGCGCATCAGCACGTGCGGCAGACCCGCGGTACCGAGCACGAGTGCAAGACCGAGCGAGAGGAAGTTGATCTTCGAGGTGGCACTGCCGCCGTACTGAGCGCCGGGCTCGATGACGTCACGTGCAGCCACGGCCTCGTTGGCCGATCCGGCCACCATGGCCTGCGCGCTGCCGAGCAGTTCGGAGAAGTTCATGCCGAACTTCGCGAGAACGAGGACGGTCATGAACGCTGCGCCGGTGATGAGCAGGACGGCCTTGATGATCTGCACCCAGGTGGTGCCCTTCATTCCGCCGATGAGCACGTACGCGATCATCAGCACGCCGACGATGGCGATGACAATGGACTGTCCGGTGCGGTCGGAGATGTCGAGCAGCAGTGCGACGAGTCCGCCGGCACCGGCCATCTGCGCGAGCAGGTAGAACAGCGAGACGGTCAGGGTCGACAGCGCGGCCGCGGTGCGAACCGGGCCCTGCTTGAGCCGGAAGCTCAGTACGTCCGCCATCGTGAATTTGCCGGTGTTCCTGAGCAATTCGGCGACGAGGAGCAGCGCGACGAGCCAGGCGACGAGGAAGCCGATGGAGTACAGGAAGCCGTCGTAACCGTAGACGGCGATGGCACCGGCAATGCCGAGAAAGCTTGCTGCAGAGAGGTAGTCACCGGCGATCGCGACGCCGTTCTGCGGTCCGGAGAATCCGCCGCCTGCGGTGAAGAACTCCGCGGAGGTCGCATTCTTCTTCGATGCGCGGATGACCACGAACATCGTCACGAGTACGAACGCACCGAAAATCGCGATGTTGACGAGCGGTTCACCGACGGTGGTGTCGGTGGCCTGGGCAAGGATGTTCATCAGCTTTTCGCTCCCTGGGAGGCTTCCATCTCGGCGCGCAGGGCTGCGGCGCGAGGATCGAGTTCACGGTTGGCGAATTTCACGTAGATGCCCGTGATGGCGAACGTCGTGACGAACTGGCCGAGGCCGAGCAGCAGCCCGACGTTGATGTTGCCCCACACCTTGGTCGACATGAAGTCCACCGCGTAGGTGCTCAGCAGCACGTAGATGACGTACCAGACCAGGAAGAACCCGGCCATCGGGAACACGAAGCTACGCAGACGACGCCGAAGTTCCTGGAACTCTGGACTGGCCTGCATGTCGACGAACGCTTGCGCGTCCGGTGGCGAATTGGTTTCCGGTGCGGTCACCTTGGACTCCTGAAGTAGATGTGAGCTGTAGCTGACTCGGAACAGTAATGAGAGTCAGGTCACAAAATCAGGAGGTGGTGTCGATCACACGATGGGAAGCGGGAGTGTGCGACAAGCGGTCGAGAATGGCAGTTGAGCGGCGGCGGGAGTGGAGCCTGCGGAATGACCCAGTGAGGGAGTGGAGCCTGCGGAACGACTCAGTGCCTCAGAGCTCGCGCTCGCGATCTTTGCCCATGTCGAGGCCTTCGGGCAGGTGCAGTCGCGCGAAGATGCGGGAGATGTCGGGCGGGACGGTTTTTCGGGTGGCGAGGCTGACGGCGATCATCGCGGCGAAGGCGACGGGCACGCTGACGGCGGCGGGGTAGCCGAGAATCGCTGCTGCCCAGCCGCCGAGGACGCCGTCGGAGATGGGGGTGACGACGGAGATCGACGCAGCGACGAGGGAGATGCCGCCGCCGAGGAACAGTCCGGCTGCCGCTCCCGCCGCGGTGAGTCCGCGCCACCAGATGCCCAGTACCAGCAGGGGGCACAGGGTGGATGCGGCGACGGCGAAGACGAGCCCGACGGTGCGCGAGAGGTCCAGGGAGACAACGCCGATCGACAGCGCCAACGGAACGGCGCCGGCGAGAATCGCGGCGACGCGGAAGTCTCGGACCTTGCCCGAGAGGACGTCGGTACTGAGCACCCCGGCGATGCTGACCAGCAGACCGGATGAGGTCGACAGGAAGGCCGCGATGGCACCGGCGGCCACCAGCGCGGCCAGCAGTTGGCCCGGTATTCCGGACAGCACCGAGCCGGGCAGCAGCAGCACTGCGGCGTCGGATGCTCCGGTGATCAGCAGTTGCGGCACGTACAGCCGGGCGAAGACGCCGAGCACCGTCGGGAACAGGTAGAACATGCCGAGCAACGCCAGAACGGTGAGCGAGGTCAACCGCGCCGCTCGGCCGTCCGGGTTGGTGTAGAACCGCACCAGCACGTGCGGCAGGCCGAGGGTTCCGAGGAACGTGGCCAGAATCAGCGAGTAGACCTGATAGAGGGGATGCGCTCCGCCCAGTCCCCCGCCGGGCATCGCCCACGCTCGGTCGGTGGTCGGCGCGCCTGCGACGACGGGAACAGGCGATCCGGCGTCGAGCGTCAGCAACGTGCCCGAGCCCAACCGGTGTTCACCTGCGTCCAGTAGCACTCGCCCGTCGACGCTCTCGTCGTCGAGGGTTCCCACCACCGACACGACGATCGGCGAATCGACCTGCACGAGAACGTCGGTGGTGATGTCGACGACGGTCTGCTCGGACACGGTCGGCGGGGCGGGGCTGCCGACGCTACGGTCGTCGGCGAAGAAGTGCACGGCCAGCACCAGTGCCGGGATGGCGATCGCGGTCAGTTTGAGCCAGTACTGGAAGGCCTGGACGAAGGTGATCGAACGCATGCCACCGCCGACGACGTTCGCGATGACGATGAGTCCCACCGCCAGGGCCCCGACCCACCCCGGCACCCCCAACAGAATGTTCAGCGTCAGGCCTGCGCCTTGGAACTGCGGCACCAGGTACAGCGCGCAGATGACCACGACCACGAGCATCGCCACGGTGCGCAACCATGGTGCGCCGAGCCGGAATTCGACGAAATCGGGCACCGTGTACGCGCCGCTTCGACGCAGCGGTGCGGCGACGAACAGCAGCAGACCCAGGTAGCCGGCGGTGAACCCTACCGGGTACCACAGCGCATCGGCTCCGTACTTCGCGATGAGCCCCGCAACCCCGAGGAACGATGCAGCAGAGAGGTATTCACCACTGATGGCGGCGGCGTTCCAGCGTGGACCGACGCTTCGCGAGGCAACCAGGAAGTCGGAGGTGGTGCGTGCCAACCGAACTCCGTAGATACCGATGCCCACGGTGGCCACGGCGGCCGCCAGCAGCGCGATCACCGTCGCGATCGGAATGGACCCGTTCACCGAATCCGCCCCTTCTCGCCATGCCCTGCACGGGAACGGCGCACTTCGCGGACCGTAGCGAAATCGACGACATCTCGGGTCGTGCAGTGGGACGATCTACCGATGCAGTGGACGAGCGCCACCTGATGTCCGTGACGGCAGCCGTCTCTGCGTGTCTCCCGTTGGCGGCCGGGGCGCTGATCGCACACCTGCCCACCACGGCGATGGCTGCTGCCCTGGCCACACTCAACACCGGTTCCGTACTCACTCGGTTCACCGCCGGATGGCTGGTCGGCGTCACGGTCGTCACGACGGCAGGCTTGGTGGTCGTGGACACCGCGGTGGTGGCCTCGGACTCGTCCGCCTGGGTGCGGTGGTTGAGAATCGCGCTCGGCGTCGCTCTGCTGATCCTGGGTGCCCGCACACTGATCGAACGCGCACGACACGGCCCGGCCCGCGAGGAACCGGGATGGGTGGACAGAGCACGTCGCCTCGACGGTGGCAGGGCATTCGCGACCGCGTTCCTCCTCGGATCGGTCAATCCGAAGAGTGTGGTCATCGCACTGTCGGCCGTGGCGGTGATCGTGGACGCGTCCTCGGCCGTGGCCGTCCAAGCGGCGGCTCTCGTGGTGTTCGTGGTGGTGTCCAGCCTCGGCGTCGCGGCACCCGCACTCGCGTTGCTCGTCTTCCGCGGCCGTGCTCGCCGGCCACTGAACGCGATCGTCGACGGATTCATCGCGCACAGTGGCCTCGTTCTGGCCGTGATCCTGTTGGGCCTCGGCACGTACATGACACTGAACGCCCTCTGATCCCTCGGCGTCGTCAATCATCGGTCAAGGCGGTGAAGTCCTGCTCGTTGCGTTCGGCTCGACGCGTGTACACCCAGCCGACACCGAACAGCAATGGATAGATCGCCACCCCCAGCACCAACCACGGCAGACCGATACCGAACGGCGCGACGTCGGTGAAGCGGGCGAGGAGCATGCCCAGCAACGGAATTGCGAACAGAATCGACAGCGTCATCACCGCCAGGCGCACCGACAACGGGTGGTGCTCTCGCAACGTCGCGGCGCACGGATGGTGCGCACCCGCGTCGAAGTGCAGGAGCAGACCGAGGTCGGCGACGCTCTGGTTCGTAGCCTGGTTCGCGCGCAGCTGTTGCTGTCGGTGCGCCTGGCGGTGATGACGCTGTCGATTCTGTTCGCAATTCCGTTGCTGGGCATGCTCCTCGCCCGCTTCACCGACGTCGCGCCGTTCGGTA
>NZ_NOZF01000145.1:0-66608 GCF_002258565.1 Rhodococcus sp. 05-2254-6 | reverse complement strand
TGACTTTGGCGCGCGATGGAATGGCGTTGTCGGGGATTCGACGCCACACACTCGTCTTCAACCGCATGCCGTCCTGCGGGACAATGGGATTGGCGTCGTACAGAAAGATCGACACCGTGGTGTGCAGCCCGCGCACCCGTGTTCCGGGGATCGATTCGTCCACGTGAACGGTGGCTCGGACGTAGACCTCGGTCGTCGGGGCGTTGGCGTCGACCACGTCGCGCGTTGCCTGTAGGAACCGCTCGAACGTCCACTGCGACGCGAACGTGTCGATGCCGATGATCTTGCAGGACTCGACCAGTCGCTGGTAGTGATCGAGCAACCGGAACGCGGTACGCCGATCGCCGTCCACCTGCACGGGGAAGACGGTGTAGACACTGAGCCCGTACAGAACGGCCGAGGTCGCTACTCCGAGCGTCGCATCCTGCGCCTCGACCAAACGGTCGCCGAAATACACCTTCGAGTGTGGAAGAGCCATGCGGCGATGCTAGTCGCCCGGCAAGTCCGAGCGACAACACATTTCTCGTCGTATGGTCGAGTTCATGAGCGCACGAACAGTACAGACCCGGACCCTGTGGAACGACGGCCCCGAGGTGGGTGCCATCGGCCTGGGGTGCATGGGAATGACCTGGGCATACAAGGCCGACGACCGGACGGAAAGCCCCGATCACGTCATCGGGCACGCCCTGGACCTGGGTGTGAATTTCATCGACACGGCCGATGTGTACGGACCGTTCACCAACGAGGAGGTCGTCGGCACAGCCATCGGTAGCCGACGTGACGAGGTGATCCTCGCGACCAAGGGCGGTCTCGAATCTCATATCGGCGACGCCGGAGAACCCGTCATTTCGGGCCCCAACGGCAAGCCCGAGCACCTGCGTTCGGCGATCGACGATTCGCTCCGCCGCCTGGGCGTCGATCACATCGATCTGTACTACCTGCATCGCCCGGATCCCGAGGTGGATGTCGAAGACAGCATCGGCGCGATGGCCGAGGCCGTGCAGGCCGGAAAGGTTCGCGCACTGGGGGTCTCGGAGTTCACCGCCGAGCAGCTCGATCGGGCCCAGCAGGTGCATCCGATCTCCGCCGTGCAGTCCGAACTGTCACTGTGGACGCGCGACCACCTCGAGACCTCCCTGAAGTGGACGCAAGACAACGGTGCGGCATTCGTGCCTTTCTCACCGTTGGGCCGCGGCTTCCTGACCGGCAACTTTCGCGGAACCACACCTGCCGCAGACGATTTCCGTTCACGATTGCCTCGCTTCAGCCAGGACAACCTCGATGCCAATCTCGTGATCGTCGACGCCATCGCGGCGGTCGCCGACGAGCTCGGTGCGACGCCTGCGCAGGTGGCCCTGGCGTGGGTTCTGGCGCAGGGTGAACATGTGGTCCCGATTCCCGGCACCCGGCGCACGTCGCGTCTGGACGAGAATGCAGGAGCGGCCGAGTTGACCTTGAGCGCCGATCACCTCGCTGCACTCGACGCTTTGCCGGCTCCCGCTGGTGGTCGCTATTGAGATCGTCGGTGTCGACCCTGCCGCCGACTTCGGCCTCGCTGAGCAGATTCTCGCAGTGCAGAAGAGTTCGTATGCGGTCGAAGCAAAACTGATCGGTGACAGCAGGATTCCGCTGCTGCACGAGTCGGTGGACGATCTGTGCGCCGCACACGTTTATTGGCTCGTCGCGCGAGAAGGTCACGAAATCCTCGGTGCCGCTGCATGGTCCGAGGCGGAGATCGATCGCCTGGTGGTGGCTCCACATGCACATCGCCGGGGCATCGGACGCGGTTTGGTGGACGTGATGCTGGATTCGATTGTGGGACAACGTGTGCAAGTGGCTACCGGACGGGACAATGCGCCGGCCCGCAGATTGTACGAATCACTCGGCTTCGTACACACCGAAGATCAAGAAGTACTGCCGGGACTGTGGCTGGCTCGCTACGAACTCGTTCGCTGATCGTTGTCGGAGTTGCGCGGGCGAGCGAAAAACCAGATCAGTGCACCGGTTATCGGCATCAGCAATACAAATACGCACCACCAGAATTTCGTGCCTTTCCGCGACTGAGTGCTGCGAAATATCGACATCCACGCAACAACGACGAGCACCAGCCACAACACGACCACGGACATCCAGGCAAGGTCGAACGCCAGCGGAAGTGTGGGATTGACCTCGGCGCTGATTCTCACCCGACTCCCTTCGACTCCGAACTCCACCTTGTCGAGTTCGATCGCATTAGGCTGCGGCCATGACCGCGTGGATCGAAGTGCTCACGGCTATGACAAGTGAATCGAACATACCGTTGCGCGGCACTATCGAGGAAGTCCACGAAGCGGGCAGCCCCGAGTCCTTTCGTCACGGATTCGCCTACAGCGGAACGCCACCCGTTCTGATCCGGCCCGAAGACAACTGTCGGGTGTGGCGATCCGGGCGAAGAACCCGCGTGGAACGCATCGACGGCAGTCCCATCTTCATCAGCGACGGCACGCGCGCCTGGGACTTCACGGGCCCGGCCGACCGGCCTCGCGTCGGCCCACTCGGCAGAGTGATCTACCTCGGGCCCAGCCAATTCTTGTTGCAACAACGCAGTACCGCCGAATGGGCCGGCAACGAGTTCGCCCAACCCACCGGGCCGGTGGAGACGGTCGAGTTCGCCGGGCGCAAGTGTTGGACGGTTCGATTGGCTCCGCCGGAGGACAAGCCGTATCCGCTCCGAATCTGGGTCGACGTCGAGTCCGGCTTCATCCTGGGTGACCGCATCGACGAAGTCGGAATCGGTTCGCAGTTCGTCGAACTCGCAGTGGGCGAACCGATCGACGAGGCGTTGTTCGCCTGGGACGGGCCCGCATACACCACCGAGGAGTACCAGAAACTGCTCGAGGACGAGTCGAGGGCATTGCGTCACGAGCACGTCCAGTGGTTCACCGACCAGGTGGCATCGACGCCACTGACCGTCCGCGCGCCTTTGGATTTCACTCCCGAGGACGTTCGCATCGCCGATAACGGGGGCTTCGACACCAGTTCTCGCAGAACGTTCCTGGGTCGCCGTCCCCGCAGCGACGAGGGATGGGCACCAATGTGGAGGGTGACGCACTATGTGTGGTCCACGCAGGACTGGGACTGGGCGGCCGGAGCGTTCGACACGGAGTTGGATGATGCTGCAATCCTCGAATTGCAGCAATCGTTGCACCCAGGGGATCCGGTGGACCGTGGTCGGCGAGTCGCGGTACGTCGCGATTATCTGCGCGGAACCGACTGAGTTCCGTCTCGACAGATGACCTCTACCGGTATCGCTATCGCGCTTGCCCTGTTCACCATGGCTGTTTTCTCGATCGTCCGTGATCGCTACATGGGGTTCTTTGCCAAGTTGGCATGGATTCTCGTTGCGTTCGTTCTGCCCATCATCGGGCCGATCCTGTGGTTCACAATCGGTAAGCGGTATTCCTACGGGCCGAGCGGCGGCAACGGCTAGCCGCCGCTAGTGACCGAGTGCGCTCCTGAGATCGACATTCACCAGATGGCTTGCCTGAGCGCGCAACCATTCGATCGTCTGCAGACTCGGCGTAGGTGCGTGAGCCAGCAGCGTCCATCGGAGCTGGGTATTCGGTCGTAAATCGAACTGCACCAGCACTTCCGGAACGGTAGGCCACGGTGAGCTCCACACGACACGGTCGAACTCACTGCTCTCGACCACCCGAGGCGGCGGCGCGTCCTGGAACATCACCGGCCAGGCGAAGCCTCGATTGTGCGGGTGCAGATCGGGATGCATCAGCGCATTCCACACGAAGCGCGCAGGCGGCGACAACGAAGCCGTGCCGCTCCCGAGAACCATCATCGACCCACCGTACGCAACCGCCGACCTCCGAGTCCGTCCCTCGAGCAGGCAGGTTGTGCTGATTACAGGCAGGGCTGTGCCCTGAGACTGGTGTGGGTCGTCAGGCGGGTTGTCGTGGTTCCACGTCGCCGGTGTCGTCATGGTGGTCCGGCGGGTACAGCACTTCCTCTGGGTGGTGGGCGTGATTGATCAGCCCGCGGCGCTTGGGGTCCATCCCGGCCGGTGGATGCCACAGGGTGCGACCTGGATAGCGATGTCCTGCTGTGGTTTTGGTGGTTGCCCACTTTCCGGGTCCGGTGCCCACGAGTGCGTGATGCATGTCGCAGCCGAAGGTCAATCCGTCGATGTCGGTGAGCCCACCGGTGGTCCAGTCGTCGACATGATGGGCCTGGCACCACGTTGCCGGCCGGGTGCAGGACGGGAAGCTGCAACCACGGTCCCGGGCGATGAGCACGATCCTCTGATCGGCGGAGGCGATGCGTTTGGAACGGCCCAGATAGAGGGCTCTGCCGTCGTCGTCGAAGATCGTCAGGTAGTGGTGGGCATGGGAGGCCATGCGGATGGCGTCGCGAATCGACACGCGGGATCCGGTAGCGGTCTTCGCGTAACCGCAGCCGGCTTCCAGATCCTTCAGGCTCATGGTGACGATGGCGGTGACGGGCAGGCCTCGGTGTGTGCCGAGAGTCCCGGAGGCAAGTGTGTGCCGGAGCGCCAGCTTCAGGGCGTCGTGACGACGTTCGTTCTGGGTGCGGATGTCACGCTGGACGGCGGCCTCGCGCGTTGACGCCGCAGCCTCGGCCCTTGCCTGACTGCTCTCAGTATCGCCGTGCCCGGCAGCGGTACGCCTGGCAGCAGGGCCGTCGGAGGAAGTGTCGTCGGAGGAGGCGTCGTCGGAGCCTGTACCGCAACCGCATTCGATGCCGCCTCCGCAGTCGTCGTGACCGCATTCGTTGTGACCGCAATCGTCGTCACCGCAAGGGCCATCACCGCAAGGGCCCTCACCGCAAGGGCCCTCACCGCAAGGGCCGTCGTTCCAGAGTCCCGCATCACGTGGCCACCGGGCTTCCCGCTTAGGTAGCGGTGGTGTCTCGGAATTGGAGTCCCCCGATCTTGCATCACTCGCCCCTGCTTCGCGGGGCGTGGTCCCGGGCTGCGGTCGTGCGTGGGCATCCTCGCCCGAGGTCTGGTCGTCCCCGTCGCTTCCGGTGTCGTCGTCGACGATCGGTTTGCCGTCGGCGGGGTTGTACATGCCAGGTTTCGCGGCTTTCGAGAACAGGGCTTCGAGGTAGGCGCGTAGTTCGGGGTCGACGCAGAATTTGCCTTCCGACATACCGTCGGCCCCTTGCTCGCCGAGGTAGAAGAACGCATCCCTCCGCTTTCGCGGCTTCGGCGGGTTTCCGTCGTCATCGTCATCATCGTCATCATCGTCGTGATCGCCGTCCGGATTCACCATCGCGTCCAGGCACGCCACCACCGGCGCGAAATCGTCCGGCCGCAATTTCACTGCCTGTTCCACCAACTGTTGTTCGGCGAGATCGCGGGTCTGCGGATCGACACTCGAGGGCAGATGACGGAAGAACTCGCGGATCATCTGCACATGCTTGGCATCGAGCAACCCGGCCCGTAATGCTTCGGCAGTTCGCGGCAGCAACGGGGCCAGTACTTCACCGGACAACGACGTTCGATCACCCAATTGTGCAGCCAGACGCACTCGTGCTCCTGCTGCTCGAGGGGTGATCCGCAGCATCCACGCCACCGACGACGGGACCGAGCCCGGATACACGTCGAGGCCGTGCTGAGAGATCAGCTCGTTCAGCCAGGTGTACGAATAGGCCGACAAGGATCGGTTCAGCATCTCCATGCGTTGGATCACCGCACGCCGGTCGGCGTTCGTCCACGACACCGACGCCTGCTCCGTCAACTCCGCAACCGCGGACTCGACCCGCTCCACCAATGCCGACAAGTCAGGATCGGACACGTCAGGCAGGCGGCACCACATCGATGCCGTCCACCCCTGATCCGCCGTCCCCCGAAAGCATGTACAAAATCTACCGCGACCCACCGACAAGTTTCGAACAGATTTACGAACAGGGCAAGACGACTGTCGACGGCTCCGCCCATCATCTACGCAGTCACGGTGGTAGGAACTGACGTGAGACATCCGAACCGCATGATCGGCATTCGGAGCTGAACGATCCTGGCTTGAACAATTCGCCTGGCGGGTGGTGGCTCAACCTGTCAGCGGGCGCACTCGATGTCGGTAGCGTGAGGGCTATGGCATCGAGCACGTATCACCCGGTATGGTCGAACGACGATCTGCAGCAGAATGTCTCGGAAGCGCAGTGGGTGGACTACAACCTCGACGGCCTCGCCACAACCACAGTGGGCTCGCTGGTCCCCACTGTGTTCGACGCCTATGCCCGCATCCTGTATCCAGCACGCAGCAGCATGTCGCGTCCGATTCCGTCGAAATTCGTTGCACGCTGGCAGGATCAGCTGGAATCCATCATCGAAGTACTCGCTCGAAGCACGACAGCACCGGACGAGTGCTGGTTCGCCGTCTGGGAAGGCAACACCGCGCTCGATGGCATTCGCGCGACGGCACCGACCGCAGCCATCGCCGGCTACGACTATTTCCTGTTGAAGGGACCGGTCTCACGCGCAGCGGACACACTCGAAGGACTGTCACCGAATCTGTGGTGGCCCAGCGATCACACATGGTGCGTGGCTCAGCACTTCGACTTCCACTGCGCGTACCTCGGAGGCAGCGCAGAAACCGTCGCCGACATTCTCGCGCTCACCTCCATCGCATCCATGCCAGTCCGCGTCGACCAGATTGTCACTCAGGGCCACGACGAGCACAACGACTGAGACTCCTCAACCATTCGATGCAACAGTCTCGACCAGAAGCACGTTCCACTGCACACCGAAACTCATTGGCAATGAGCCGTGTTCGCGATACTCCATGCGTCCGTACGGCGTCACGGCGAACATCCCGGGATGTGGCGTTGGAGTATGTTCCTCGTGCCGTGCTAGAAAGCCGGGGCGATCCAACACGCGAACGCTACCCCGCGGCCTTGCCCAGAAATCGATCCATAGGTACCGGTCCCACACCAAGCAGCCGTGCAACATCACGTCACCGACCAAGTTACCGTCGCCCATCATCGTGGTGAACCCGTTGCCGAGGTGCGCTACCCGCTCCGTCCGGCCGTTGGTGGTGACAGCCTCCACTCGAGCCTGCACCTCGGTACACACCTCAGCGGGTAGGTCCATCGCGTCGGGTGACGCCCAGTAGGTCGTCGGTGTACACACCGCACCTACGACAGGCTCGTCGGGGAAGGGCTCTAGGTCCTCGAGCATCCACAGTGTCGGCATACGGCGTCAGAACTGAGCCCTCGGCGCTCCCATTCCCGGGTCGATTTGGAATGGTCCGCTGGCAGAAGGTGCTATCGGGAAGTCGAAGATCGCGGTGGGGATGTATACGGTGGCACAGGAATTGGGGATGTCCACCACGCCGGACAGGCGTCCTTCGATCGGGGCCGATCCCAGCAGCAGGTATGCCTGCTCGGGGCTGTAGCCGAACTTGGTGAGGTAGTCGATCGCGTGCATGCATGCGTTCTGGTACGACAGGTCGGAGTCCAGATACTTCTGCTCACCGTCGACGGTCACCGAAATGCCCGAGAACGCAATCCATTCCGAGTACTGCGGTGCCGTGTTGCCGGGCATGAAGATCGCGTTCTCGCTCACCCCGTAGGTCTCCATGCCACCCTTGATGAGGTCGACGTGCAGGTCCATGAAGCCGCCCATCTCGATGGCTCCACAGAACGTGATCTCTCCGTCTCCCTGCGAGAAGTGCAGGTCGCCGAAGGACAGCTTCGCCCCGGGCACGAACACCGGATAGAAGACGCGAGTGCCCTTGGTGAGGTTCTTGATGTCCTGATTTCCGCCGTTCTCGCGGGGCGGTGCCGTGCGCGCGGCTTCACCTGCGACACGGGAGAATTCGTCGCCGCTCAGTGATCCGAGAATCGCCCCGTCGAGTTCTGGGGCAAGTGCCAGTGGCGGAACACGATTGGGGTCGGTAGCGATCAAGGCACCTTCACGGGCGTTCCACTTCGCCAACAACTGCGCCGATGGCGCGGTCCCCATGAGGCCGGGATGGGTGATGCCGGTGTACTTCACGTGGGGAACGTGACGAGATGTGGTGGTCTGCCCCGAGAAATCCCAGATTGCCTTGTACGCGTCGGGGAATCGATCGGTGAGGAACCCGCCGCCGTTCTCCTTGGCGAAGATTCCCGTGTAACCCCAGCCCTGACCGGCCAGCGGACCCGAATCCTCCTGCGGGATCGGCCCTACGTCGAGGATGTCGACGATCAACAGGTCGCCGGGCTCGGCTCCCTCGATGTGGAACGGCCCGGACAGTGTGTGCACGTTGTTGAGCGGCGCATTCAGAATGTCCTCGGCGGAATCGTCGTTGTGGATGGCCCCGTCGAACCATTCGCGGCAGTGGGCTCGAAAAGATGTGCCGGGTTTGACCGTGACCGCCGCCGGAATGTCGGGATGCCATCGGTTGTGGCCGACGATCTCCTGTTCGGTGAAGCTCTTCGTCGAGTCGAGCGGAAACAGCAGTTCGGGCACTGAACACCTCCGGTTGCGCGGATTCCCCTGCCTCGATCATTGCACCGTCGTGGCGCATCCGGCCGCATATGGCATGTAAATCTTGTATGACGTTGTGCCGGAACGTCGCTGATGCGACATCTAACGCTACCCTCGGATACGTGCCCACCTACAGCTTCCGCTGCGCACAGCGTTGCGCCCCCGTCGAGCAGCGATTCTCCATGGCCGACGTGCCCTCGGAGGTGCCGTGTCCGGCATGCGGGCAGGCGGCAGCCCGAAAGATCTCCTCACCCGTTCTCGGTAGAGGAAACAGCGCTGCGATGCAAGCGCACGATGCCGCCCGCGCCACTGCGGACACGCCCGCCGTCGTCTCGTCCGTACCTCACCAGGGGAGGGCGGCGACAAGAACGACATCGAACCCGCTTCATCGACGCCTGCCGCGACCCTGACACCCGCGTTTCCCTTTCCTCCCGACGGGGAAGTCCGACGGCATGTCCGAGCTGCCTCCTCCCCCATCCATCGCCGACGGTGCCGCCACCGATGACGTCGTCGCCTGGGTTGCCGAGCACCTGGGCGATCTGACTCGCGAGGGGGCGGACGGGGTCACCGCCGGTGCCATTCGAGGTGGGCAGTCCGCTGCCGATACCGCGCTGGCCGGACTCGACATCACCGGCTATGCACGCGATCGAAGCACGGTCCTGCCGGTGAATCGCCGAGGTGCGAGCCGCATGTCGCCGTACATCCGCCACGGGCTGCTGACTCTGCGCGAAGTGTGGGACGCGGTCGCCGACGCTCCCTCCCGCGACCGCTCCCGCTACCGCGACGAATTGATGTGGCAGGAATATGCTCGCCACCTCTATGCACGGGTCGGAACAGAACTGGGGCAGTCCCTGCGCCGCGAACAGCCACGACCGCAGGGCTGGACCGCGCAGCCGTGGCCCGAGGAGATGAACTGCATGTCTTCGGTGGTCGGTGAATTGCACGACGGCTGGCTCGTCAATCAAACTCGCATGTGGCTGGCGTCCCAGTGGGCAGTCCGCGCCGGTGCAACGTGGCGCGATGGCGAGGACGAGATGTTCGCTCACCTACTCGACGGCTCTCGCGCCGCCAATCGCCTCGGCTGGCAGTGGACCGTCGGCACCGGAAGCGGCAAAGTGTACGGCTTCAGTCGATGGCAGGTGAACAAGCGAGCACCGTCCCTGTGCCGCAACTGCGCACTGAACGATGCGTGCCCCATCGAGAATTGGCCCGACGACGATCTCGGCCCCGCGGTCGACGGCCCGGATCTGAACAAGGCTCCGATTCCCGCCGGTCCTGCTCACGTGGAAGGACAAGGCGCAGAACAAGTGTGGATCACAGCAGAGTCGCTCGGCACCGCAGACCCGGCCCTGGCAGCGCAGCCCGATCGACCTGCCGTGTTCGTGTTCGACGAACCACTGCTGCGGAAACTGAGGCTCTCCGGCAAGAGGCTGGTCTTTCTTGCCGAGACGCTCGGTGAGATCGCGTCGACCCGCCCGTTGGAGGTGCGCCGCGGTCGAGTGGCCGACGAACTCTCCGAGCGCGCCCTGGCCACCACCTGGGCGCCCGTTCCCGGCTTCTCCCGCATCGCCGACGCCGTGGCCCCGGTCGAGTTGCATCCGTGGCCGTGGCTGGTGCGTCCCACCACGTCCTCGGTCAGATCGTTCAGCGCGTGGCGTCGGAGTCATTGAACAGAAGTCACCGACCGAAACTATCTCCGCTGCAACGAAATCCGGCCGTCTTCACTGGTGATCGACACCGACCTCGGGGAATTCGGATCGTCGACGACGTCGATGTCGACATCTCCTTTCTCCGACGTCGCCTCGACGTCGTAGAAATCGGCCGCCGGCAGTTCGATCGTGCTGTCGCCCTGCATGTTCTGTACACGGACCGAGTCCGGTGGCACCCTCGAATCCAGGGCGACCCGACCGAACGTCGTGTCCACCTCGACTGCCGACACAGCTGCGTCGGTGATGTCGACGTCACCGAATCCGGTGGTGATGTCCAGGGTTCCGGCAGATCCCCGAGCTGTCACGGATCCCGCGGACGTGGACACCGATGCCTGCGCGTCCACGTCGGAGAGCTCCACGTCGCCTGCTGCTGCGTCGATGTCGAGAATCGAGCCGGCGGGTATCCGTAGTTCGAGGCCGATGTCGCAGCTGCCTCGCTTGCGGTAGGAACACTCCACAGCGATCGTCGAGCCGTCGTCACTGATGTCGACCGTCGGAGTATCCCCTCGGTAGGACCCGTCGGCCCGTACGTGCAGGTCCGAGTCGGGGCTCATGGACACCGACACCTTGGCGAATCTGGTTGTGACGGAGAGATTGTTCCCGACGATCGCCGTATCGGCGGAGTAATCGAAAGACTGCATCTTCGGGGTGGTGAAGCCGACGGCGAGGGTGGCCGTCGTGGCCGCTCCTGCGGTACCCACCACTACGACGGCAACCGACACGGCGACAGCAGTGCGCCACAGAACTTTTCTCACTGAATCGCTCCCAGATATCGCAGGACGGCCATGACACGGCGGTGATCGGCGCTGTCTCCGAGCAGCCCGAGCTTGGCGAAGATGTTTCCGATGTGCTTCTCCACGGCTGCTTGACCGACCACCAGAGCAGCGGCAATTCCGGCGTTCGACTTGCCTTCGGCCATGGCGGTCAACACTTCCCGCTCGCGTGGGGTCAGCGAATCGAGTGGATCCGATCGTGGGGCCCGAGCCAGAATCTGCTGCACCACTTCTGGATCGATGACCGTGCCACCGGTGGCAACGGTCCGGACGGCATCGGCGAATTCGTCCACGTCGGCTACCCGGTCCTTCAACAGGTAGCCGACGCCGTCCGTGCTCTGCCGAATGAGCTCGGCAGCGTACCGTTCCTCCACGTACTGCGAGAGCACGAGAACCCCTACAGCGGGCCACCGTTGGCGAATGACCAGCGCTGCGCGCAGACCTTCGTCCAGGAAGGTGGGCGGCATGCGTACATCGACCACACAGACATCGGGAAGCGGATCGGCAGCAGACATGGCCGCGAGCAATTCCGACGCGTCGGCCACCTTGCCGATCACGTCGGCTCCGGTATCGGTCAGCAGGCGAGCGACGCCCTCTCGCAACAGAACCGAATCGTCGGCGATGATCACTCGCACGGGATGCTCACCTCGAGCCGCGTCGGGCCACCGGACGGCGACGTGATGGACAGGGTTCCGTCGATTCCGCTGAGCCTGTCCTCGAGCCCGGCCAGGCCGCCTCCCGGTGCCGGATGCGCTCCGCCACAACCGTCGTCGACCACCGTTACCCGCACTGCGGACTCGACTCTCGAGACGTCCACTCGGACGTGGTCGGCCTTCGCGTGCTTGCTCACGTTGGTCAGGGCCTCCGAGACGACGAAGTAGACCGTCGACTCGACGGTGGCGTCCGGGCGTCGATCACCGGAAAGGGCAGGGTCTATCCGGAACGTCACCGGTACCGTGCACAACGCCGCGACGGACGACAGTGCGGCGTCGAGGCCACGGTCGGTCAGGATCGGTGGATGCAAACCGCGGGTGAGGGTGCGGATCTCGCCGATCGCGTTCTTTGCTTCTCGGTGTGCGTCGTCCAGCAGTTCTTTCAACACCGCGTCCTCGCTCGCAGAGACACGCGACTTCGCCTGCCCCAGTGACATCGCCACCGAAACGAGCCGCTGCTGGGCCCCATCGTGCAGATCGCGTTCGATGCGACGGCGTTCGGCATCCGCAGCGTCGACGACACGAGCTCGACTCACCGTCAATTCGTCCACTCTCCTACTGGACTCCGATCGGCCGAGAAGGGCTGCGGCACTCCACCAGTCGAGTCGCGCCAGGGCGGTGAGCAGCAGCGGAACTCCCGCAACGAAGGTCACCAAAGACGCGAAACCGACCAACGCGACGAACGGATAGCCCACCCGCTCGCCGATTTCGAGCTGATCGGCGACCGGATTCGACACGATCCAGGCGACCGGGGCCAGCGCGAGAACCGGCAGGGCCACGAAGAGCGCCGGCAGCAAGAACAGCAGAACAGCAGAGACCGGAATACGGATGAGCCAGTAGCACAACGACTTCCACAATCCGATGTCGCGAAGGCACCAGACGAACTTGCGCCAACTGGTCGGGTACACGGTCACTTCGGGGCCCTCGATGGCAATTCCACCGGTGAAACCGATTCCGGCACGCGCTGCACGGTCCATCCACTTGAGCGCCACTATCGTCAGCGCGAAGACGAGCACCCCGCTGAGCGCAAACGGCAGTGCGCACACCGCCAGGATCAGCAGGCCCAGGATCATCCAACCGCCCAGTCCGGCCACCGTCGATGCCAGCAACGACGCCACCGCAAGCCACCAGTGCGGCGATATCCACGCCCTGAGTGGATTCACGGGAATCGGTAGAGCCTCGTTCATGCGGATCAGCCTAAGTCGGGTGTCGTCGGCTTGTCCGCAGTGTGAACCCACGGCCCGAGGTAGGGCTGGCCCTACCGTCGATCCGTGGGTCGATCGTGGTGTTCTCCGCGCCACGGTCGACCAGATTCGACAAGTATGAACCTGAACATCCTCGATGTGGACCGGTTGTCGTCCGTGCCCGTATGGGTCGTCTTCGCCGTCGTATTCGTGCTGCTGGCGTTCGAGTCCGCGTCGTTGCTCGGTCTTTTCACACCAGGAAACAGCGTCCCGATCACGCTCGGGGTGCTGACGTCGATCGGCGTCGTACCGTGGCTCCCTGCCGTCGTCACCGCCGCGGTCGCGTCGAGCCTGGGGGCGCAGTGGGCGTTCTGGCACGGTCGCCGCACCGGCACGGTGTTGGGTCTCGGGCGTGCGGAGTCGGCGCTGCCTGCCGCGGTGACCAGGGTTGTCCACGGGCTGGCCACACACGCACGATCACGACCACGCACTGTCGCCGCTGCCGGTCACCTCATCGGGGGTGTCCGCACCATCACGCCCCGACTCGTCGCGACCTCCTCACTGCGGCATCGCGAATACGTGGTGCTCAGCCTGCTGGCCGCTGTCGTGTGGGCAGGTGTACTGGTGTCGGCCGGAGCATGGCTGGGCGACCGGACCATCATCAGGACCGCCCTGGGATACGCCTGGATTCCGGCCCTGACGATCATGATCGCGACCCAGCTCAGGCGTCGAACACGCTCGTCTTCTCCCGAACTTGTCGGAGCCCGGTGATATCAAGGATGTAGAGAGAGACGACAGAAAGGGATTCGCATGTCCGCACGCTTCGATACCTGCCACGGCACACTCGTGATCCACGCGGTCGGCGGTGCGGAGTGCACGGAGCCGGACTGCGTGGACCTCGAGTACGTCCGCCACTTCCTGGTGCTCGAATGCGAGGAGGTCACCGGCGGCTGCCAGTGCACTGCCCTCGTGGAGTTCGCTCAGGCGTCCTGACGTCGAACCACCGGCTGCTGCAACTCGGTGACCCAGTTCTCCTGCGGCTGCGGCTCCGATACCAGGTAGTACTCGCGGCAGATGCCGGAGAGTTCGTAACCGTTGGCCTCGATCCACGCCATGAACTGTTCCCAGGTCTCACCGATCGTGGCCATCGAACCGTGGTGAACGGTGGTCACCGCGAGTTCGACGGGCGGAAGCTCACGAACCTCGAAGCCCTCACCCGAAACGACCTCAGGTGTCACCTCGAAGGCGGCATGCACGGTGATGCCGCTGCCGTCCCCGTCGTCGACGGCCTCGTACATGGCGATCGACGACGGCCCGAACGTCACGCCGTGCCCAGCGAGCGTCTGGGCGAGTCGGGCGTACATCGGGCCGATGACCGGGCCGATGTTCTCCGGCCCGAACCCGGCGGCGGTCTCGGTGACGAGAGCAACACGGGTGGGTGGCAACGACTTGGTGTCCACGGTGATCATCGAAATCCCTTCGGTGTGGGAGAGACGCGCATCGATGCGACGCAGACGAGCGGCATCGAGATCGAGTCGACGCGCGACATCGTCACGCTTCGCGGCAAGCATCTCGCGTAGCCGATCATCATCGACCTGGCCGTGCACGATCTGCGTCACCTCGTCGAGCCTGAATCCGAGGTCCTTGAACATGAGAATGCGTCCCAGAACCTCGAACTGTGAACCGTCGTACGAGCGATAGCCCGTGAACGGATCCACCCGTGCCGGCGTCAACAGCCCGATCTCGTCGTAATGCCGAAGCATGCGAACCGACACCCGGCCGATCGATGCGAACTCTCCAATGCTGAACATGACCCTCCGAGGTTCTCGTCTCACACAGTGTGAGGGTCAAGAGCGCAAAATCGGGTGCACTGGACCGCGGTGAGCGCGGTCAGCTGCACCCGATTCTTCAGGGCACGGAAATCGAGAAGCGAACCGCCGCTCCGATGAAGTCGACACGTAGGCCTCCGGCTCGCTCCAGCGTCGCGATCGAGGCCGCGTTGTCCACCCCGCATACCGCCGTTACCCGGGTCATGCCGACATCAGCGGCGAGCCTCAGCACCTCGACTACTGCCCAAGAGGCAACTCCCCGACCTCGTTCGGACGGTCGAACCCCGTAGCCGAGGTGCCCGAGACGGTCGGCGAGTTCATGGCTGTCGTGTCTGAGTGCAACGGCACCCACTACGCGTTCGCCCTGCACGATCCAGCGGTACGTGCACTCGGCGTCGGCCCGAAGCCGCTCGACCCAGTCCGAAAAGCCCTGTGCCGACTCGACATCATCGCCGGCCGTCAGCCCGAAGCCGTCCTCGTGGAACCCAGGCCCCCACTCGGCATGAGCCTCCCGCCAGGCGGCGGCGAAGTCATCGGAGGGAACGACGAGGTGCACCGGCAGACGGTAGCACCGGATCGAGGCGCGCCCCGATCCGACGTCTGTTCATCGAGGGGTGATGGAACCGAGGAACGAGGTGGTCCAGATGGCCGAGTTTGCCGATCCTGCAGCATCGTTCGTCGGAACCAGACCGTTGAGTGTCACCTGGCCGCCGGTCAGGCCGAGAGCAGGCTGCGGCGGCAAGGTGAAGCCGCAGGACTGCTGCACGGTGCCCGGCTCGATCGGCAGATCGATACGACGGCACTGTCCGGTGGACGTGGCCGTGAGCGCAGGCGTGACACCGTAGCTCGTGATGCTCAACGACGCGCCGAAATCCGGAGACGACGGATTCTGGTAGCAGATCGATGCTGTGGCTGCGACGTCCGCGGAGGGCTCGGTCGAAGCCGCGCCGGTGGCGGCGTCCACCGACACCGCGTGAATCTCCGTCGTGCGCACTCCACCCGGGCATGCGGGGGTGCTTCCGGTCGAGACCGAGTTCACCTCGCGCCCGACGCTGTACTTCACGGAACCGGTCGGTTGCGGCGTTCCCGCAACGGGTTCCGGCACGGGAGCGGTGCCTTCACCGAGTGTGTAGAGCGTCCACAGCGAGCCGGTGCGTCCGTCCGGCAGGCGAAGCGGGTTGACGATCGAGTTGCTGGTCGCGACACCGTCGGTGACCCCGGAATCGTTGGGGTTCACTCGCAGAACACAATCGACGGCCGCGCGGCCGGGCAACCCGATCATGAACTCGATCCCGCACGGCCCGTACATCGACAACTCGCCCAGTCCGGGGGCTGTCAGTGCGCCCCACTGGTCGAGGAAGGCCTGGCCGTCGACGGTCGGCCCGGCGCACACGTAGATCGGTCCGACGTTCTGAGCCGTGGGGTTCTGCAAGAAGCCCGTCGACGGGTCGTTGGTGAAGGTGTACATCCGCGCGTCGAGGCGTTCGACCACGGTCGACTAACGCGGGGAGCGGAAGTAGTCGTTGCACGCCGCGTTGTCCTCCGCGGTCGGACGCTGGCCGCTGTCGACGGTACGGAAAACGCTGAAGTGACCCGGCCCGTTGTCGATGGACCCCATGATGGTCGCTGGTGCCGGACTCGGCGCAGGATCCGCCGAGGCCGTAGCAATCGGACACAACGCGACCGCCGCTGCAGACACCACGACGCCGCGCAACCACTTCTTCGACATTTCGTATCCCCCGGAAAACGTGGATCCGCAATCGGTGCAGATCGGACTCACCCCGCCGAGGAGACTAACGCAACAGCCGTTGAGAAGCGAGAGGAGGCCTAGGGGCGCAGGTTCAATCCTGTTGTCGTCGAGAAGTAGTGAGCGGACTCGGCGCGTGGGGCGAGTCGAAGGACATCGCCCTGCGACGGGGTTGCGATATCGGGGATGCGCGCGACGATCTGTGCCCCGACGGTGCCGAGATTCGACGCGTCCTCGACGGTCCGGCCGTAGATGTAGGCGTCCGCACCGAGTTCCTCGACAACATCGACGACGATGTCCGTTCCGGACTCGGAGAGCGTCCACGCTTCCGGTCGCACGCCCATCGTCACGCGGCTGCCGTCGATCCGGTCGGCGATGGCGCGCTCGATGGGGACCGACAGCGAGCCCAGCTTCGCGGCTCCGGCGACCACGTCCACCTCGAACAGATTCATCGCGGGAGAGCCGATGAACCCGGCGACGAATGCGTTGACCGGGCGCTCGTACAGCTCCTTCGGGCTGGCACACTGCTGCAGCACACCGGCTTTCATGATCGCCACACGATCACCCATCGTCATGGCCTCGACCTGATCGTGGGTGACGTACACCGTGGTGGTGCCGAGCCTGCGCTGCAACAAGGAAATCTGCGTGCGGGTCTGAACGCGAAGCTTGGCGTCGAGGTTGGACAGCGGCTCGTCCATGAGGAACACCTGCGGGTTCCGCACGATCGCGCGGCCCATCGCGACGCGCTGACGCTGACCGCCGGAGAGCGCCTTGGGTTTACGGCCGAGGTAGTCGGTGAGGTCGAGTATTTTCGCCGCTTCCTCGACGCGTCGGCCCACTTCGGCCTTGTCCATCCCGGCGATCTGGAGTGCGAAGCCCATGTTCTTGGCGACGGTCATGTGCGGGTACAGCGCGTAGTTCTGGAACACCATCGCGATGTCGCGTTCCTTGGGTGCCAGCGAGGTGACGTCGCGATCGCCGATCTTGATGGCACCGTAGTCGACGTCCTCGAGCCCGGCGAGCATGCGCAACGAGGTGGACTTTCCGCAGCCGGACGGACCGACGAGAACCAGAAACTCGCCGTCCTCGATGGCGAGGTCCAACGATTCGACCGCCGCGACGTCCGATCCCGGATAGAGCTTGGTCGCTCCTTCGTACGTGACCTGTGCCATGGGAGTGCTCCTTTGTAGAGGTTAGAAGAATCGATGCGCGGAGCCGGAGGGCTCGGCGGTCAGAAAAGTGGGTTCCGGCAGTCCGGATCGTGCTGCGCTGGTAGCGATCTCGTCCGCCACAGCCTGGACCAGCTCCGAGGGCACCAGCGCAATGGCCGAGCCGCCGAATCCCCCGCCGGTCATCCGGGCCCCGTATGCACCCGCGCGCAGCGCCGCATCGACCGCACTGTCCAGCTCCGGTGAGCTGACCTCGTAGTCGTCTCGCAAGGACGCGTGCGAGGCCGTCATCAACTCACCGAGTTCGGCTCCTGCGGTGCCGCGGTCGAGCAGTTCGGCGGCCTCCTCCACTCGGCGAATTTCGCTGATCACGTGGCGAACTCGCGCGATCAGGGTGTCGTCGACGAGTCCCGATACCGCCTTGTCCAGATCGAGACCGCGCAGCGTCGTCACCCCCAATTCGGCGTACGCGGTGTCCAGCGCATTCCGGCGTTCTCCGTACTGACCGTCGACCAACCGATGCGGCGCGTTGGTGTCGATCACCAGCAACCGAGTTCCCGACGTGGCGAGATCGAGGGGAATCTGACGCGTCGAACCGTCGAGACAGTCGAGTAGCAGCGCATGTCCCGACTGGGCCGACATCGCGATGTTCTGATCCATGCCTCCGGTCGACGCACCGGCGATCTCGTTCTCGGCCCGAATACTGGCGTCGATCAACACTTTCCGATCGACCTGCACATCGAAGAGGTCGTCGAGCGCCAGCGCGAACGAGCATTCGAGGGCCGCCGAGCTCGACAACCCCGAGCCCACCGGTACCGAGGAGTGCACGGCCACATCGACTCCGCCGACGCCGTGAACCTGCAGTGCCCAGGACACACCTGCCACGTACGCGGCCCAACCCGACGGCGTGCCCGGACCGATCTCCGCGAGCTCACCCGTCCACGACTCGTCGGTATGTGTCGATACGGCGCGCATCACAGTGTCCTCGCGGCGCCGGACAGCGACTGCGGTTGCGTACGGCAGCGCGAACGGCAACACGAGTCCGCCTGCGTAATCGATGTGCTCACCGATGAGATTGACGCGTCCGGGAGCGATCCAGACGCCGTCGGGTTCGCCGCCGAATGCACTGCGGAACAACGCCGCTGCTGCGTCGGCGAGATCCTCCTCGGGCACCACCTCGAGCCAATTCATGCCAGCACCTCGCGCAGGCGATCGGCGATCCGCTCGGGCGTGGTGTCGTTGACCCACGCGCCCATCGCCGATTCCGACCCGGCCAGAAACTTCATCCTGCCCGGTGAGCGCATCATCGAAAACAGTTGCAGATGCAGACGTCCCAGTTCGCGATCGGCTCCGACGGGGGCCTGATGCCACGCCGAGATGTACGGCACTTCGTCGACGCCTTCGAAGAATGCATCGACGCCGCGCAGCAGATCGCGATAGACCCCGGCCAGTTCGTCCCGCTCGGCACCGTTCAACTCGGCCAGGTCCGCCACGTCACGACGAGGAGCGAGATGTACCTCGACGGGCCAGCGCGACGCCGCCGGGACGTACGCGACCCAGTGTTCGGCGTCGACGACGATGCGTCGACCCGAACGCAGCTCGGCCGCGAGTACATCGGCGAGCAGGACTCGACCGGTGCGCTCGAAGTGTGTGCGCGACTGTCGCATCATCGCGTCGGTGCGGGGCGGGAGATAGGGGTAGGCGTAGATCTGACCGTGCGGGTGCGTCAGCGTGACGCCGATTTCCTTTCCGCGGTTCTCGAAGCAGAAGACCTGCTCCACACCGGGGACAGCCGAGAGGGCAGCCGTACGGTCGGCCCAGACGTCGATGATGGTGCGGACGCGAGAGAGCTCCAACGACACGAAGGAGGCGTCGGGATCACTGGCGAAACAGATCACCTCGCAGCGTCCGGTGCCTGGCGCGAGCGGCCACAGCGCCTCGCCGTCCACCTCTGTCGGAAGCGTCTGTTGTGCAGCAGTTTCGGACAGTGATGGGAACCGGTTCTCGAACACCACCACGTCGTAGTCCGCAGCTGGAATCTCTGTCGCCGGCCTGTCGGGGCGGCTCGGTGCCAACGGCGACGCGTCGGCCGGGGGCAGGAACGTGCGGTCCATTCGCTGCGCCGCGATGACGATCCATTCACCCGTGAGGACGTCGAATCGCATCTGCGACTGCGACATCGACGGTGAGAGAGCGCGGGTATCGACCAAGTCTCGGGTGGCTCCGCCGGAGACGTAGGGCTCGGTGTCGTCGTAGTAGATCAGCTCGCGGCCGTCGGCCAGAGTGGTCGACGTCTTGCGCAGTGCGTGCGTCGTGGCGTCATGCGCGGTCATCGAGTACTCGTTCCTCGTTCGTGTCGACGGGTCCTCCGGCGATCACCACGTCGTCGACCACCTCCGACAACGCGTCCTGCACGCCGGGGTCGAGCCCGGCATCGGTGACGAACACGTCGACGCGGGAGAGCGGGATGGTGTTGGCGAGCGCGCGGACGCCCCATTTGGTGTGGTCGGCCAGCACGATGACGCGTCGGGACGATGCCACCAGCGCCTGATTGGTCTGTGCTTCCATCAGATTGGGGCAGGTGAGCCCTGATTCGATGTCCACTCCGTGCGTTCCGAGGAACAGCATGTCCAGGTGGATGCTCTGCAACGCGCTGACGGTGAGTGGTCCGACCAGCGCATAGGAGGGCGTGCGTTGTCCGCCGGTGAGCAGGACGGTCTGATCCGTTCGGCCACCGGTGTGGAAGACCTCGGCGACGGGAAGCGAATTGGTGACGACGGTGATGTCCGGGATGTCGAGTAGTTCCTGAGCGAGCGCATGCGTGGTGGTACCGCCGGAGATGCCGATGGAGGTCCCCGGTCGCACGAATCGCGCTGCGGCCTTGGCTATGTCCGCCTTGGCATCTCGATCCAGTTCGGACTTCGCGGAGAAGCCCGGCTCGAACACGCTCGCCGATCGTGGCAGCGTGACACCGCCGTGCACCCGCTCGACCAGACCGCGAGCCACCAATTCGTTGATGTCGCGTCGAATGGTCATGTCCGACACCGACAGTGCAGTGCCCAGATCGGCGACCTTGACCGCACCCTGCGCCGTCACCTGGTCGAGGATCTTCTGCTGACGCTGATGGGCGAGCATCAGCTGTTCTCGGCAATCACTGCACTACCGCCGGCAGCCACGATCAGCTCGCCGTCGACGTGTGCGCCGCTGACCAGATCGGTGCCGGTGGCCGGCACACTCACCTTGTCACTTCCGTGGTTGAGCACGAAGAGCCAGGACTGCTCCCCCGCCGAGCGCCGCACGATCTCCACATCAAATCCCAGATCTCGTCGAGTCTCGATACCGGCTCCAGCGCAGAGCTTGTCGGCCAGCGTGGCCCAGCCCGCCGCGTCGGGAACGGTGGCCGCATACCAGGCAGCGCCGGTGCCGACGGTTCGCTTGGTCAGCGCGGGAACACCGCGCAGATGGCCCTGGGTATGCCGCGCGAGGACATCGACATCCTCGGACGCAGCGAGGTATTCGCTCCAGATCTCACCGACGGTCTCGTCGTCGAGGGGCAGGGTCTCGCCCTCGGCGAGCGGGAAGAACTCCTCGACGCGGACTCCGAGCAACTCTCGGAAAGCTCCCGGGTAGCCGCCGAGTCGCACGTGGTCGTCCTCGTCGGCGATTCCCGAGAAAGCAGTGACGAGCACCTGCGCACCCGCCTCGGCCGCGTCGGCAATCCGTGCAGCGGTCTCATCACTGCACAGGTAGAGGGCCGGAACCACGATCACGTCGTAGTCGCTCAGGTCCGTCGACGACGGAACGACATCGCACGTCACGCCAGCAGAGGTGAACCCGTGATGGGCGCGGCGGGCAATCTCCATGGGCTGCATCGCCATCGACGGATGACCCTCCTGCTCGCACGCCCACTGCGAGGCCCAGTCGAAGAGCACGGCGACCCGCGCGTCGACGGTGCTGCCTGCCACCGGGGCCATGCGACGCAGTGCCGCACCGAGTTCGACGACCTCGCGCCAGCGGGCGGAGTCCTCGCCTGCGTGCGGAACCAGAGCCGAATGGAACTTCTCTGCCCCGGCCTTGGAGGCGCGGAACTGGAAATAGGCGATGCCGTCTGCTCCGCGAGCCATGTGTGCCAGTGAGTTTCGCATCATCTCGCCGGGGACCTTGGCGCGGTTGATGTGCTGCCAGTTGACGGCGCTGGTGGAATGCTCCATCAATAACCAGGGTCGACGGCCGGCAACGCCACGAGTGAGGTCGGCCGAGAACGAAAGCTTGTGATGCGCTGCGGCATCGCCGGTCTCGGGACCGACGAGGTAGTGATCGGTGGAGACGATGTCCTGCTCGGGGGCCCAGGACGCGTAGTCCATGTTGCCGGCGAGTGCGGGGCCCTGGCCCATACCCACCATGAAGTTGGTGGTGACCGGCACGCCAGGGGTGATGCGGTTCAGCACCGCCTTCTCGGCGCGGTACTGCTCGAGGAGCGCGTCGGAGCAGAAACGGCGCCAGTCGAGTTGGTGCGTGGGATTACCGAACGTGGTGCTCACCGACGGGGGAACGATCTCGTCCCAGTCGCTGTACCGCTGGCTCCAGAAGTCGGTGCCCCACGCGGTGTTGAGGGTTTCGAGGTCGATGTACTTGGCGCTGAGCCATTCCCGGAACGCGTGCGCGCTGTCGTCGGAGTAGCACAGGGCGTTGTGGCAACCGAGTTCGTTGGAGACGTGCCACATCGCGAGCGCGGGGTGCTCGCCGTAACGATAGGCCATCTTCTCGACCAGTACCAGTGAATGTTCGCGGTACACAGCGGAACTGGGGCTCCACGTCTGACGGCTGCCGATGGCGTAGCGGTAGCCGCGCTCGTCGACCGGACGCATCTGCGGGTACGCAGTGGCCAACCACGGCGGCGGCGACGCGGTGGCCGTGGCCAGGTCCACGCGAATGTCGCCCTGGTGCATCAGATCCATGACGCGATCGAGCCACTCGAAGTCCCACGTCGTGGCGGTCGGCTGCAGACGAGCCCAGGAGAACACACCGACGGTCACGAAGTCGACACCGGCCTCGTGCATCAGTTCGACGTCACGTCGCCAGACGTCCTCGGGCCACTGCTCGGGGTTGTAGTCGCCCCCGAAGGAGATTCCCTGGGTCGGCCAGGTGCTGCGTCGCGCTGTGTCCATGCTCACAATATGAACGAGACGTCCTCAGATGTCAACATGAATGAACATTTTCTTACTGATGCTGGTGAGCGGGCCTCGAAGAGCTTGACAGACGCCGTGGCGTCGTGTTTCTGTAACCTGCATCACCCCGAACGGTCAGACGAGTACCGCGGAACGCACAGCGGAATGTTCACTTCTGATCGTTATCGATATTTTCCGTCGAAGGACTCTCATGAACCCACACGAGTGGCCGCGTACCTGGCAGCCGTCCCGGCGCGATTTCCTCAGGTCTGCGCTCGTCGCCGCCGGTGCGATCACCGCAGGTGGCGTGCTGTCGTCGTGCTCGAGCAGTCTCGATCCCAACACGATCACGCTCGGCTCACGGCTGTCGGACAAGAACTCCAAGGTCGGCGTCGAAGATGTCGTCGCCATGTATCGGCAGCAGACCGGTGGCGACATCCGCGTCAACACCGTCGACTCGACGTCGTTCCAGGAGAACGTCAACAACTACCTCCAGGGCACGCCCGACGACGTGTTCACCTGGATGGGCGGCTATCGAATGAAGTACTTCGCAGACAAGGGTCTGGTGGAGGACGTCTCGAGCGTGTGGGCGAGCAACGGCGGCGGATACAGCGACTCCTTCAAGGAGAACTCGACCGGATCCGACGGCAATCAGTATCTGATTCCGTTCTTCTACTACCCGTGGGCCGTGTTCTACCGCCCGAGCCTGTGGGCCGAGCGCGGGTACGAACCGCCCAGGACCTACGACCAGTGGGTCACCCTGAGCAAGCAGATGCAGGCCGACGGCGTCACCCCGATCGGCTTCGGTGCGCGTGACGGCTGGCCGCCGATGGGGACGTTCGACTACCTGAACCTGCGCCTCAACGGAGTCGACTTCCACCGCACACTGTTGGCCGGTGACGTCAGCTGGACCGACAATCGAGTCCGCACCGTATTCGACACGTGGCGTGAGCTTCTGCCGTTCCATCAGCCACAACCGCTGGGTCGAAAGATCGCCGACGCTCAGACGGCGTTGCTCAACAAGAGCGTAGGGTCCTTGGTCGCCGGCATGTTCGTCGCACAAAGCTTTCCCGCCGGGCCCGACCGCGACGACCTCGACTTCTTTCCCTTCCCCGAACTCGACTCCGCCATCGGCAGTTCCGCGGTCGAGGCCCCGATGGACGGCTTCATGATGCGGGCCGATCCGCGCAATCTCCCCGGTGCCGAGAAGCTGCTCACCTTCCTCACCGGCCCCGAACCTGCCGTCGCCTACGCGAAGCAGGATCCGCAGGCCATCCCCGCCCACCGCGACGCCGACCTGTCGGATTTCCCTGCGCTGGTGCGTAAGTCGGCAGACCTCGTCCAGAACGCCGGAGAGATCACGCAGTTCTTCGACCGCGATACTCGCCCCGATTTCGCGTCGATCGTCATGATCCCGGCCCTGCAACAGTTCATCGGCAACCCGAACGACGTCGACGGATTGGTCCGCAGCATCGAGCGTCAGAAGTCGGCGGTGTTCGGAACATGAATCCCGCTTGCCCCCAATTCATTCACCCACGTCGAGATCAGGTAATGCCATGACCGCACCCGAACGGGTCAAGTCGCCGAAGATCAGGCGCAGTGTTCGCGAGAAGTGGACCATCGCGATGATGCTCGGCGTTCCCGCGATGATCGTCATCGGACTCGTCTGGATCCCCACGGTCTTCACGGTCATCCTGTCGTTTGCACGGTGGGACGGCATCGGCGGCACGTCGAGTATCGAGTGGATCGGTACCCAGAACTACGTCGACGCGGTCCAGGCGTACCCACCGTTCCAGCAGGCGTTGCAGAACAACGTGCTGTGGCTCGTGTTCCTGTTCCTCGTCCCCACCGTCATCGGCATCCTGCTGGCGATCCTGCTGGACAAGAACCTCAAGGGATCTCGGCTCTACCAGAGCATCTTCTACATCCCCGTGGTGCTGTCGATGGCCCTCATCGGCTTCATCTGGCAGCTCATCTACTCCACCGAGGGCGGCGTCCTCAACAGCCTGCTCGGTACCGACGTCGACTGGCTCGGCGATCCGGACATCAACATCTGGGCCGTCATGGTCGCAGCAGGCTGGCGGCACACCGGCTACATCATGCTGTTGTACTTGGCCGGCCTCAAGGCCATCGACCCGTCCGTCCGCGAGGCCGCGGTGATGGACGGCGCCGGACCGATTCGCACGTTCTTCAGCGTCATCTTCCCGCTGATGAAGAACACCAACCTACTGATCATCGTGATCACCGTCATCGAGGCGCTACGCGCTTTCGACCTGGTGTGGGTGATCAACAAGGGCCGCAACGGACTCGAGCTGATCTCGGCGCTCGTGACGGCCAACGTGGTCGGTGAGGCGAGCCGCATCGGCTTCGGTTCGGCACTGGCCACGATCATACTCGGCATCTCACTCGTCTTCATCGCCCTGTACCTCGCCATCGTTCTTCGGAGCAAAGACTGATGACCACTTCACTCACGCGCACAGCACCTCCCGAGCGCGATCCGCTGACCCGCAATCGCGCGGCCGTCGCCAATCGTCGACGCGCGGGCACCGCGCAGATCGCGATCTACGTGCTGCTGACGGTCATGGCAGTGGCCTGGCTGTTTCCACTGGCGTGGGCGGTGTACAACTCGTTCCGCAGCTACGACTACGTGCTGCTCAACGGCTACCTGTCGGTGGGCGGATTCACGTTGGACAACTACATCGACTCGTGGCAGATCGGCGGCATCCCGCACTACTTCCTCAACTCGCTGATCATCACCGTTCCGTCGGTGCTGCTCATCCTGTTCTTCGGCTCGATGGCGGCGTTCATCCTGGCGCGGTTCAGCTGGAAGTTCAACATCTTCATGTTGGCGGTGTTCATCGCCGGAAACCTGCTACCCCAGCAGACGCTGCTGACCCCACTGTTCCGGCTGTACAACGCAATTCCGGTTCCGTACTGGATGAGTTCCTCGGGCTCGCTGTACGACAGCTACTGGGGCCTGATCATCGTGCACGTCGCATTCCAGACCGGGTTCTGCGTCTTCGTGCTCAGCAACTACATGAAGACCGTGCCCCACGAATTGCTCGAGGCGGCGACCGTCGACGGAGCCGGGCTGTTCCGGCAGTACTGGCAGGTCGTCATGCCGCTGTGCCGGCCCGCACTGGCTGCCCTCGCGACACTCATGGTGACGTGGATCTACAACGACTTCTTCTGGGCTCTGGCCCTGATGGTCAGCGGTGACAAGCTCCCGGTGACGACGGCGCTGCAGAATCTGCAGGGCAGCTTCTTCACCGACACCAATCTACTCGCGGCCGGATCGGTGCTGGTGGCACTGCCTACGGTGTTGGTTTTCATTGCGCTGCAACGACATTTCGTATCCGGTCTGACGATGGGTGCCAACAAGTGAGTTTCACCGTCCTGCGCCGTGACGGAGTCATGGTGATCCTCGGCCCGTCCTCCACCGCAGTTCCGGCCGTGCTGCACTGGGGTACCGATCTCGGTGAACTCTCCGATCACGACCTCACCGAACTGCGCCGAGCCGCAATACCCGCGGTTCCGCATTCGAGTGTCGACGTACCTCGGTGGCTCACCCTGGCACCCGGTGGCGACGACGCCTGGCAGGGCACCCCAGCTCTGGCCATGCATCGCGACGGTTCGGTGCAGTACCCGCGGTGGGCAGACGTGAACGTCTCCGCTACCGAATTCGGTTGCACTGTGGCCGCTTCCGACAGCCAGCTGGGCATCTCGTGGTCGATCGAACTGTCGCTCGAGGTCGGCGGATCACTGCGGGTGCGTCAGGGTGTCCGGAACGTCTCGGGCGAACCCTTGACCGTCGACGGCGTCGTGACCCTGATGCCGTTGCCGGACACGGCAACCGAACTGCTCGACCTCACCGGCCGGCACTGCCGCGAACGCACCCCGCAGCGTCGACGGTTCGATCACGGCACGGTGGCGCGTGCCTCGCGTCGCGGAAGAACCGGGCACGACGCCACCCTGGTACTCACCGCAGGCAGCGAGGGCTTCGGCTTCCGCAGCGGCGAGGTGTGGGGTGCCCATGTCGCCTGGAGCGGCGATCACCTGCACCTGGCCGAGCGTCTGCCCGAGCGTGCCGGTCAGGCCTCGGGCGTGCTGGGCGGCGGTGAGCTGCTCGCCCCCGGCGAGGTGGTGCTGCAGACAGGTCAGACGTACACGACTCCGTGGGTGCATTTCGTGTACTCCTCTGCCGGATTGGACGGTTCGGCGCAGTCGCTGCATCGCTGGATGCGCTCCCGCCCAGCACATCCCACATCCCCGCGGCCTGTGGTGCTGAACGTGTGGGAGGGCGTCTACTTCGATCACGATCTCACCCGGCTGCGCGGCATCGCGGACGTCGCCGCACGAGTGGGCGTTGAGAGATTCGTTCTCGACGACGGCTGGTTCCGCCACCGACGCGACGACCGGGCCGGTCTCGGAGACTGGCAGGTGGACGAGGGCGTCTGGCCCGATGGGCTGGCTCCGCTGTTCGATCACGTCCGAGAGCTCGGCATGAGCCCCGGCCTGTGGTTCGAGCCGGAGATGGTGAACCTGGATTCCGATATCGCTCGGGCGCATCCGGAGTGGCTGCTCGCAGCACCGGGTCGAGTTCCACTCGAGTGGCGTCATCAGCACGTGCTGAATCTGACGCGCCAGGATGTCTTCGACTATCTCCTCTCGGCCATCGATACCGTGTTGGCGACCGAGCGGCCGGACTACGTGAAGTGGGATCACAACCGCGACTTGATGCTCGCGGTCGATACCGAAGGACGCGCTGCTGTGCACGCCCAGACCTCGGCGTTCTATCGGTTACTCGACGCCTTGCGATCCCGACATCCACAGGTCGAGTTCGAGTCCTGCGCATCGGGCGGAGCCCGCATCGACCTCGAGGTCCTCGAACACACCGACCGGGTCTGGGCGTCGGACACCAACGATCCACTCGAACGTCAACGGCTGCAGCGGTGGACGACGCAGTTGCTGCCGCCGGAGTTGATCGGATCCCATGTCGGGCCGCAGATCGCGCACACATCCGGCCGGTGGTCCACTCTCCAATTCCGTTGCTTGACAGCGCTGTTCGGTCACGCCGGGTTGGAGATGGACGTCACGGAACTATCGTCCGAGGATCACGAGTACCTGGCAACCTGGACCACGCTGTACAAGGAACTGCGCGGGCTACTGCACACCGGTGACGTGGTGCGCTCCGACCACCCCGACCCGAGCGTCTGGGTGCACGGAGTCGTGGCAGCGGACTTCTCCGAGGCCGCGTACGCAGTGGTGCGGATGGACACCTCGGCCGAGGACCGCACGGATCGCGTGCGCCTCCCGGGTCTCGATCCCTCCCTCAGGTATCGCATCGAATTCGTACGTGAGCTCAGCGATCTCGGCAACGGCATTGCGCTGCCACCGTGGATCGCAGACTCCGGAGTGATCGAACTCTCGGGATCGGCACTCGCCCGAGCCGGCGTGGCAGTCCCGGTGTTGTTCCCGCAGACCGGTGTGTTGCTACGGGTGCACTCCGTCTGACGCGCGTCGGGTGCCCCGGTCAGTAGTCCTCGTCGCTGTCCGAGGCCGACCGGCCGCGGCCGATCCTCGTCAGGTGCACGCGTCGGGCCAGCCGGATCATCGGCCTGATCAGCAGCTCGATACTCCCGAGAAGAAACAGCCACGTTCCGGCCACAGTGGTGCTTTCGTGGAAGAACAAGATGCTGCCGATGATGAACCACACTGCAATCAGAATGTCGTTGATAATGCTGACGACTTCCCATCGCTGACGGATCACGAGTTCTTCGTGCCCGATGGTCAAGGTCAGGTCGTTCATCGAGTCTCCTCCTGCAGTGGGGTGTTCGGTCCGGTTACCCGAATTCCCCTACTCGAACACCGACCTCTCCCACTCCACCTGTGAGGCCATGTGCAGCAGCTTTGCCCGACGGGTCTCGTTCGTTTCGCCGATTCGGGCTATACGTCCGTAGACGTGAGCACGAAAGTCGTTGTGATCGCTCTGGTTCTGTTCGGCAACGCCGGCGGTGATGCAGTTGTGCAGCAGTGCCCTGAGATTGTCGTACTCTTCTCGGGGCACTGCCGGCCACGAGTTGACGACGAGTCCGGTGAGCTGTTGTCTCTGATGCGCGCGTCGGACCCTGGTCTTGTCCGGATGGATCGTGAAGCCTTCGTCGTGGGCGATCTGGGAGGTCAGCCACAGCAGTCTGTCGATGTCGATATCCGCACCGCCGGAGAACGCCAGGTCGTCTGCGTATCGGCTGTAGCGAGCTCCAACAGATCGGGCCAGTCCACTGGCTCGGATATCGAGTTGTCGCGCAGCGAGATTCGCCAACGCAGGAGACGTGGGCGCACCCTGCGGCAGATGTGTGGCACGAAGTCTCGCTGCGGTGGGACGGTCCATCCCGATCAACTCGCCGGCGGGGGTGACCGTCGTACACAGCGCTGCGAGATTTGCCGCAACCCTCCGTGGGTAGCCGACCGCCTCGAAGATCGCGACCACTCGATCGAAGCCGATGGACGGGAAGAAGCGTCGGAGATCCACCGAGATCACCACGTCGCGTTCGGCGTGGGGCATCGCAAAGGTTCGCGGGCTCCGCGCCTTTCGAAAGCCGTGCGCCGCCGGATGCGCCGGTATTCGGTCGAGGATGCGGCGCAATATCTTTCGCTGGATCTCGCGCAGTCGCGGTTTCGGAACCTCCAGCAGGCGGATTCCCTGCCGCTTGTCGAGTCGCGCAGACCGATAGTGCTGCAACGGGAACGGTGCGGTTCGGAGTCTGCCCTGCAGATCGGCGAACCATTCGATTTCGGAGATCGTCAGGTCGAGGGATCGCGCGAGCTGACCGGTCGTTTCGTAGCGCGGCACCTCGAATCGCCAGGGTTTGCGGCCGGTGCGCACTTGCGGTCGCTGCGAAGACCTCGAAGGCTCCGAGATGAACGGAAGGTCGCGCAACAGAACGAATATCGATGCCTCGTCGAACGGCGGGCTCGGATACAGATTGATGATGCGATCGGCCAACCACGACGCCTTTTCAGGCGTGAGACGCGCAAACGCGACCTCGAGGCCCGATCGCGTCCATTCGGCATCGGCCGCCAATCGAGCCAGTGTCGCAGCGGCCCGTGGGGACAATTCGCGTTCGGTCATGGACGGCTGTCGATCAGGTGAAGCGCTGTGACATGCAACGGCGCGGGGCGACCGAAATCTTTCGTCCTCGGAGCAGTCAAGCACGCGAAGCGTGCCGAGCTGCTTCGGACGCAGTGATCGATTCTCGTGCTGTACCCAGGGGTTGCCCCTGAGAGCGGAGCCCGCGGAGCGACCCAAAACACTGAGACCGGTCCCGCGGACCAACTCTCGCCCGCACGCCGCTGCATACCTCCACCATGCCAAATCGACGCCGGTCTGTCAGCGGGATACGCGACATCTCACCGGCTGTGCGATACCCATGCGGGTATGCTCGAGATTGTCACCCTCGACAACCGAAGGATCGGAACATCATGACCGAATTGGCCATCAGCACGCGAGTGAGCACCACGTTCGAGGACACTGTGGACGCCACTCGAAAAGCGCTGTCCGAACAAGGTTTCGGCATCCTCACCGAAATCGACATGCAGGCCACGTTGAAGTCGAAGATCGACGCCGACATCGAACGCTATGTCATCCTCGGTGCCTGCAATCCGCGATTGGCGAAGGGAGCGATCGATACGGATCGGCAGGTCGGGTTGCTGCTGCCCTGCAACGTAGTCGTCCGAGCCGACGGAGGCAGCACGATCGTGGAGGCGATGAATCCGCAGGTCATGGTCGGATTGTCCGATGCCTCCGGACTTGCCGACGTGGCCGACGAGGCCACTGCGCTGCTGCAGGCGGCAATCATGACGTTGGGCGGCGACAGCGCCGTCGTGTGAACGACCACTCGACCTGACCGCTATACCCCCTTGGGTATAGTGGAGTCAGGTGTTCGAGTGACAGAGGAGAAATCATGTGTAGAGCCGTCACGTGCAAGAAGTGCGGAAAGACGACGTGGGCAGGGTGCGGCCAGCACATCGACCAGGTGATGCGGGGCGTTCCCTCGTCGAATCGATGCAAAGGTCACGATGCCGATCCGCCGTCTCCAGGGTTCCTGTCCCGCATGTTCTCCAGAAAATAGTCCTGCCCACCCCGTTCCATTGCGGGGTGGGCAGAAGATTCTCAGGCGAGGGCGAGAAACAGCTTCTCGAGTTCCGCTTCGCTCATCTTCTCGCCTGTCTCCGCTCCCGTGATGCACTCACGGAGTCCGGTGGCAACGATCTTGAAGCCTGCCCGGTCGAGAGCCTTCGACACCGCGGCCAGCTGGGTGACGACATCCTTGCAGTCACGACCGCTCTCGATCATGGCGATCACCCCTGCAAGCTGACCCTGCGCACGCCGCAGACGGTTCAATACCAATGCGATGCTTTCGGTGTCACCGGTCATGTCGTTCAGTCCTTCGTTCGATGAAACTCCAGTTTACCCCTAGGGGTAAGAGTGGTCGTGGTGGCCGAAGCCGTACGGCCTCGGCCACCACCGTGTTGCTCTGGATCGGTGACACTCAGCTGTGCGAGAAGCCGATCTTGGGGAGTACCGCACGCAACCACGCGGGTGACCACCATGCGGCGTGGCCGGTCAAGCGCAACAACACCGGCAGCAGAACCAAGCGGATGAGAATCGCGTCCAGCAATACGGCGACACCCAGAATGATTCCCATCTCCTTGGGTGGCAGTGGTTCGGCGAGCGCGAACGAGAAGAACACCGCGATCATCACCGCTGCCGCCGCGAAGATCACCCGACCCGAATGCGCCATTCCGTCGACCTGAGAACCGTGCGGATCACCGGTGTTCTCGTAGTGTTCCTTGACGCTCGACAGCAGAAACACCGTGTAGTCCATCGCGATTGCGAAGATCATCGCGAAGAAGAACACCGGGCCCCAACCGTTCAGGAATCCCTGCGGCGTGAATCCGAGCAGCGACGAGCCGTGACCGTCCTGGAAGATCAGCTTCGCCACACCGAATGCCGCTCCGGTGGACAGCAGGCTGACCACGGTCCCCAGCAGAGCGATCAGCGGTGCCTGCAGCGCGATCAGCAGCAGCAGGAATCCGAGCACGAGGATCACCGACACCACGATCGGCAGATACTCGTTCAACGCTGTCTGCAGGTCCAGGTTCTCCGCGGGTGCACCGCCGACGATCGCTCCCTCGGGCAGCTCGGCGCGCAAGGCGTCGAGTGTGGTCTCGAGTGCGGGGTCCGACGGGTCCACGTTTGGGATGGCCTGCAGCATGACGAAGTCGGATCCGTCCATGGCGGGCATGGGCGGCGTCACCATCGATACGCCGTCGACGCTCGCTGCGATCTGCGCGGTCTGCTCCGCCTCCGATGTGGGGGCGATGATCTGCAGCATGCCTGGTGCACCTTCGCCCATCTGTGCCTGCACCAGTTCGTAGCCCTGCCGGACCGGAGCGTCCTCGGGCACAACCGAAATGGACGGCATGGCGACCTTCAGACCCAGAGCCGGAATCGACAGCGCCACCAGAATCAACAGCGAGCCGATGGCGAACGGCCACGGATGCTTGTGCAGCAACTGACCCCAGGACGCGAATTTCGGCGAACGGTGCACCTGACGCTTCGCGTACGGGAGGGAGCCGGCATTGACCTTGGCTCCGAGCTTGCCCAGAACTGCGGGGAGCAGTGTGAGGGTGGCCGCGAGCACGAACACCACCGCGAGCATGATGCCCACGGCCATCGTGCGTACCGCAGGTGCCGGTACGAGAAGCACGGCAGACAAGCTGATCAGCACGGTCAGACCGGACAGCAACACGGCTTTGCCTGCCGTGTCCATGGTTTCTGCCACTGCACGCTGCGGGTCGATCCGTCCGGCGTCGATGGTCTTTCGGAGCGCATCCCGGAATCGAACGACGAGGAAGAGCGCGTAGTCGATACCGAGCGCCAGCGCGAACATCATCGCAAAGTTCATGGCCCACACCGAGATCGGCGTGATCTCGTTCAGCAGAACCAAGCCACCCGCGGATGCGACCAGACCGGCCAGCGTCAACAGCAGGGGCAGACCTGCCGCGACGAGCGATCCGAACGCAAGCACCATGATCGCCAAAGTGACGGGCCAGGAGATGATCTCGGCCTTGATCATCGCGTCGTGGTTGGCCTTGTTGAAGTCACTCCACAGCGCCGATGCTCCGGTCGGGTAGACCTCGATCGAGTCCGTGGAGGCTGCGGTCAAGTCACCCTTGAGATCGTCGACGGCCTTCACCATCTCGTCGGTCGTCCCGTTCGCTCCACCGATGAGGATTCCGGTGTGCCCGTCGGGACTGATCGACATCCCCGGTTGCGGGGGGATCACCTCGGAAATCCGCGAGTCAGCGGCCAGAATGTCGGTGACCTCGGAAATGACTGCCGCGACAGCGGGATCCGTCACCTGCTCGGTGTCCGAGTGCACGACCACCTGTATCGCGGCAGAAGAGTTCCCGCCGAAGTGCTCCTGTGCGAGTTCGCGAACCTGGACCGACTCCGATCCGTTGGATTGCCAACCGGCACCGGCGAGAGAGCCGAACACCGACGGGGCAAACGCTCCCAATCCGATGATGACCACGAGCCACGCGGTGACCACCCACTTGAAATTGCCTGCCATGCGCGCGCCGAAGCGCGCCAACGGCCCCCCGGTGATCCCTGGCGGCGAGCTGTCTGCAGAACTCTCGTCGGTTCGAACGTCCGTAGAACTCACTGTGTGTCCTTAAAGGTCGGGGGCGGTGTCCGAACGGTAGCACGGTACCCCCGGGGGTATCAATGACACCTGAACTTGTACCCCCTAGGGTATACATCAACAACCCCGTTCACTCAGAGAATCGAGCATCTCCTCATGTCATGTGCTGCAGGATCCGTCCGCCCGAGTATCGATCGCGCAGTACCGGCATTGGCAGGCACCGTGGTGCTCGCGAGCCTCGCGCTCACCCGACTACACGACCGTCGATGGCAAGCACTGACGGCGTTCGTCGGCGGAAACCTCGTGTTCTACTCGGCAGTGGGATGGTGTCCGGCGAGTCTTGTGATGCGACGATTGGGCATGGAGCAATCGACACCGTGCGCGAAGCCATGAATCGACGACATGACAGGTGGCAGCGATACTGGGACAAACAGTCGGTCCACTACGACAAGCACATGAACTTTCTCGACCGCGTTCTGTTTCGAGACACCCGATCCTGGATCTGCTCTCGAGCCACCGGCGAAGTGCTCGAGATCGCGGTGGGAACCGGCCTCAACCTCGATCACTACCCGGAGCGGACGGCCTTGACCGGGATCGAACTGAGCCCGGACATGCTGGCGCGCGGTCGAACTCGTGCAGAGTCGGTGATGCCCGATGCCAATCTGATGCTCGGCAATGCGCATGGACTGGAGTTCCCCGACGCATCGTTCGAGACCGTCGTCTGCACCTTCTCCCTGTGCGCGATCCCCTCACCCGACGTCGCTCTCGCGGAGATGACACGAGTGCTGCGGCCCGGCGGAACCCTTCTGCTGGCCGACCACGTACCCTCGTCCTTGCGGGTCGTTCGATGGCTCCAGCGCCTGGTCGAACTGGTGAGCATCCCCGTGGGCGGTGAGCATTTCCTGCGACGCCCCTCTCTCGCACTTGTCGGCGACGACACCTTCGCCGTCGAGGACATCGAAAGATTCAATCCGGGACTCGTGGAGCGTCTGCAAGCGCGAAAGCGACTGTGACACAGCCCGACACAGGGTAGTCACACTGCTGATGACGTTCCCGACCGCGTTCGAAGTCCCCGGCGGGTTACCGCTACTGTCGCCGCCGAGGCGAGAGCAAAGCACCCCGCGATCACCCCCAGCACCGTCGACCACTCGATCTGTAGACCCACCTGGGTTTCCGTCACCCGAGACAGACCGGCCGCCATTGCCAGCAGCGGCGGTACGGTGACGATCAGACCGAGGGCGGAACCGATCAGAACGACCACAGCAGTCTCGCCGACGGCCATCGACATCAGCTGCCGGTCGGTGCCCCCGGACATCTTCAGGACAGCGGTGTCCAGCCTGCGCCGATACGCCGACATCGCCATGCTGTTCGCAACCGCAAGCCCGCTGTAGCCGACAGCCATGATGATGAGAACGGCTGCAAGCCAATTGGTCAGCCGCGCGTCCACCCTGTAGTCCTGCAGAGCGAAACTGTATGCATCCTCGACCCTGGCACCGACGGTCAAGTGCGTCGGTGCCCTGTCCTGCGGGACGAAGACGGTATCGGTCAAAGCCGACGGGTCGTGCTCGCGGACCAGATCTCGGGGCAGCACGAACGGTCCACGAGCGGGATCGAGCGGAAGCACCTGCCACACCACCACGCTCTCGGATTTCCCATCTGCGAATGTCACCGACATCGTCTCGCCGCTCTGCGCACCGAGCAGGCCCGCGGTTGCCTCGTCCAACACTGCCCGACCCGGTGCCGCGTACCGCTCGTCGAGGCTGCCCACGGCGTCGACGACGGTCACCCCGCCGTGCTCGCCGGGCACGAACACACGGGTAGGCAGTCCGGCGCGCGTTCCGACCGGTCCGGCGCCCGTTTCGGCGACCACCTGATCACTCAGGCCCGCGGTTCCGTCGGGTGTCACGAGCGCAAGACCTCGTAATTGCTCGGTCTGCTGGGCCGGATACGCCACGGCCATCGTCTGGACGATTCCGCTCAACAGCACCGCGAAGCCGACGGCAGCGATGACGGGAGCAGCCGTAGCGGCCGCGCGCCTGGTCCCCGTGGTCAGTTCGGCTCCGACGAGCATCGCTGCGGCCGAGGGAAACCGGCTCGCGAGCGGCGCAGTGACCGTCCAGGAAATCGGACCGATCACCACCGGTGCGAGCAATGCGGCCGCCAGGATCAGCAACATGGCTGCACCGACGGCAATGTTGACTCTGCTGTCCGTTGCCGCTGTGGTTGTCAGCACCGTCGCGCCCGAACCTCCGGCGAGCGCGACAAGCGCAGCGGTCCAACGCAGTGGAGTCATCGGCCGTCGTTCCACGGCAGCGGCGAGCAGCGCCTCCATCGGAGCAACTCTGGTGGCCGATCCAGCCGCCGCCCACGCGCCGATCACCGCCACGAAGATTCCGATCCCCACAGCTAACGTCAACGGCCACGCCGAGATCTGAATCCGAAAGTCGGGTGGCTGGACGTCGAGATTCAGCAGCAGTGCCCGCAGCGCAGGTGCCGCGGCCACGCCGAGGGCCGCACCGACGAGGCCACCGATGAGCCCGATCGCTGCAGCCTCACCGAGCACCATGCGTCGAACTTGGCCCGTTGCAGCACCGACGGTGCGAAGCAATCCGATCTCCCGTCGGCGTTCGGCCGTGGCGAGGGAGAAAGTCGAACCGACGACGAAGACCGTCGTGAACAGGCCGATCGTGGACATTGCGACGATCAGCTGATTGCCCAGATTTCGCCGGTGAGAGACGAACTCCGGTTCCAGTGCTGCTCGATCGATCCCGGTGACAACGCGTCCGCGGTCACCTAGCCGTTCTTCGGCCGTCGTCTCCAGGTCGTCGATCCGCACGTCCGACGCCGCCACGATGCCGATCGCACGCACACCGGGGTCGAGCTGTTCGGCACGATCGTCTGTGAAGTAGATGCCCGGCCCGTCCATTGTTCCCGACACCGTGAAACTCTTCAGTCCCGCAGCGAGATTGACCGTTACCGATTCGCCGGCAGTCGGGCCCAACGAACTCGGGACGACAACCTGGTCTGGATTTGCCGGCGCTACACCGGCTGTCAGTCGATAGGGCGACAACAGCGCACTCGACCAACCGTGTCCGGCATCCTGCGCTCCCTCGTCCTCGATCGGCACACCGTCGATGAACGGCTGGGCGTAGAACGACCGATCGGTGACGACGGCCTCCGCACCGGGCACTCCCCCGAGATCGGCGGCAATCTGGCGGGCTCCGTCCGCGCTCCACGGGATGAGGTCCGACTCGTTGCCGAACTCGTTGTCGGCCTGCGCCGGCAGTACGAGTACGTCCGCGCCCTCCAATCGTGGTTGCACCACCGGCCGGGATGAGTCGTAAACGATGAGTGTCGCGCTGATCACGGCGACTCCGAACGTGGTGGCCAGCAGCGCGGCCAGAAAGCTTCGCCAATGCGTGCGTAGATTTGCCGCCGCAAGCATCATGATTCCAGTCCGGCCATCCGTGCCGCGATCACGGCCGAGTTGTCCGGCCGTCCGCGTTCGACCTCCATCGAGTCGACGATGCGGCCGTCGTCGAGAAAGATCGCTGCGTCGGCGTAGGAGGCCGCATGCGGGTCGTGAGTGACCATCAACGCGGTCTGCTCGTGATCGTCGACAAGGTTACGCATCAGCGCAAGAACGTCTTTGGACGACCGGGAGTCCAATGCACCGGTCGGTTCATCGGCGAACAGGACGTCCGGCCGGGTGATCAGCGCACGCGCCAACGCAACGCGTTGCTGCTGACCACCCGATAGTTCGGCAGGGCGATGCAACGCGCGATCCTCGAGTCCCACCGCTTCCAGCGCTGCCGCCACCTCGCGTGCCGGGACACGCCGACCGGCGAATCTCGCTGGTAACTCGACATTCTGCGCCGCGGTCAACGAACCCACGAGATTGAACGCCTGAAAAACGAATCCCACGTGGCGTCGACGCAATTGCGTCCGGGCATTCTCGTTCAGCTCGCCGATGTCGGTACCGGCAATCGTGACGGTGCCGCTGGTCGGGCGGTCGAGGCCTGCTGCGCAGTGCAACAGCGTCGACTTACCCGAGCCGGACGGGCCCATGATCGCGGTGAAAGTACCCCGCGCAAATTCCATCGTTATCCCGTCGAGAGCGGTAACGGCGCGATCGTTCGCGCCGTGCACCTTTCGCACTTCGTCGAGCCGGACCGCAGGCTCCTTCTGCCGAATCATGAACTGATCGAACCTGTTTCAGCAGCCTCGCACAGTGACGCACGCACTACACAATATTCGGGGGTCAGCCCTACTATCTGCGCAGCGGAGACGCACCTACGATGGCGGCCCATCGGGTGATAGCGCTCGAGTACCGCCGATCTACGCCCCTCGTGGGAATCCTCACCCCCTGAACGCGGTGTGAATTCCGACGAGGGGCGTGAATTCGAATGTCTCGGGAACCGGACGAGGCGGAACTGCGTCCAAGAACATAGGTGTTCTCGAGGAATGGACGACAGCGATGCACAGGGCACGTCGATGGCTCCCGGCAATGGCGATACTTCTGCTGCTCACGGGCTGTGCAAGCGCTACAGGGGACGACGCGACTCCGACCGCGGCCAGCACTACCATCGCAGCACCCACGATGCCATGGGATCCCTGCACCATCCCCGACGAGGCCATCGAGCGAGCGGGATTGAACGCCGAGACAAAGGAATCGGGGATATTCGGACGCGATCAAAATGGATTCAAGATCTGCGGCTGGGAGAACCAGCCGACGGCGAGCAAATACTACTTCTCGATATTCGTGGGTTTGAAAGGTCTCGACTACATAGGCGATGCGACCACCTTCGACCGACTCCAGCCGACTCGAGTGGGAACGCGGGACGCCACCCAGTACCAGCAGTTCGGTGCCGATGCATCCCTGAATTGCGCCCTTGCCTTCACGGTTGGAGCCGAATTGATCATGACGACGCTGAACACGAGCGCACTGGCCGATTCCCTGCAGTACGACCCATGCACAGAACTCAGTGAACTCGTAGTCCGGCTCGATCCCGAGCTCCCGGGCTAGAAGTGTCGAAATGAAGGATGCCGAAACCGTGACCGATTCACAGCCGGACCTGATTGCGTACTGGCGAGATCTCAATGCCCAAGCCGACGACGGCACTGTCACCATTCCCGCCGACGTTGCCGCGAAATGCGATGCGGCCTGTGCCGCCTACCTTGCGCACCTCGACAAAATGAAAATTGACGCGACGAAGCTGAGCATGACGACATCCTGGGGCGACCTCAAGTCCGCTCAGGATCTGCAGGCGAAGTTTCTCAGCCTGGCCACCGGCACAGATCGCTCTCTCGACATCATTCTTCAGCAGCACATCGACGTCATCGAATCGATGCGGATGCTTTTCCGTCGCTACTTCCAGGAGACGTCCGACACCGATGAGCGAACGTCGGCGAACATCACTGCGCTGACTCCGGAGAACTGATCGACCACAACGCGAAAGGGGTGGCCCCAACCGGACCTGACGGTTCACCATCGACATCGATGCGCGGGAAGTCGCCGATCAGATGCGATAGTGAACGCTCAGGTGCGGGCTGATCAGCCTCCGTGTGCCTCGACGGCCACGGGCTGCCATTCGCGCCAGCTCGCGAGCCTCGACTCGTAGTCCTTCGTCGCGATCTTCAGCGGAGCCTCGCCGAAAAAGACTCGCAACGGCGGCTTCTCGGCGTCGACGACCTTCAGCAGAGCCGACCGCGTTGCAGTCGGATCACCGGGAGTCGCCTGCCTGGCGCTGCGCAGCTTCGTGGCCTTGTCGCGAATCGGGTCGTATGCGGCGATGTCGGTGGACTTCTTCGCAGACGGGCCGGACCAGTCGGTGGAGAATCCGCCCGGCTCGATCAGCGTGACGTGAATGCCGAAGTCTTCGACCTCCTGCGCCAGTGCCTGGCTGAATCCTTCCAGGGCCCATTTGGAGGCGTGGTACGCACCGACGTTCGGGAACGCGGAAATGCCGCCGATGGACGACACCTGCAGAATGTGGCCGCTGCCCTGCGCACGCATGAACGGCAGTGCGGCCTGGGTCACCCACAGCGCACCGAAGACGTTGGTCTCGATCTGCGCGCGGGCGTCCTCTTCGGACAGTTCCTCGATCATGCCGAACTGGCCGTAGCCGGCGTTGTTGATCACGATGTCGAGTGAGCCGAACGTCTCGTGAGCCTGCTGCACGGCCGCGAAGTCGGCCGCCCGGTCGTTCACGTCGAGTTCGATCGGCAGAATCGCGTCCCCGTACTGCTCGACGAGATCCTTCAGCGTGTCGGTGTTGCGAGCCGTTGCTGCCACCCGGTCTCCGCGTTCGAGGGCCGCGATGGCCCACTCGCGTCCGAATCCCTTGGATGTGCCGGTGATGAACCACGTCTTCGGTGCCATGAATCCTGTCCCTCTCCATGTGCGGACAAAAGTAGGGACGACGTCCGCTGCAAACGCCTCTCGGCGAGTGGTCGCTCGAAGCGACAAATGGGGTGAGGCCCGGGGCTTGCCAAGCGAACGCCGTCGAAAGAGTCCAACGAGGCATGCCCGCCGACTATTCCCCCTACGTCAGCTGTGTTCGGTGATCATCACTGCCATGGTGTTCGGCTCCAGGGCCTCGAAGATGTGCGGCACGTCGCCGGGGTAGGCAACGTAGTCGCCCGGCACCAGTTCGACGGCCTCCCCCATCGGGCCCACCATCGCCCGTCCCGCGCTGAGCACCACATGCTCGACGACATTCGGCGAGTGTGGGTCCGAGCGCCTCGGTTCACCGACGTCGGCGCTGATCAGGTAGATGTCCCGTCGAGCGTTCGGTGGAGACGACGCCAGCAGCGTCGCCGTGTAGTCCGCTCTGTCCGACGCGAATCTCGGACCCTCCCCCGCACGAATCAGGCGGACCGATTGCTTCGCGGGCTCGACCAACCTGGAGAACGGCACGTCCAGGGTGACGCTGAGCGCCCAGAGAGTTTCGAGGCTCGGGTTCCCGGTACCCGATTCGAGCTGCGACAGAGTCGATTTCGCAATCCCTGCACGACGCGCAACTTCTGCGAGCGAAAGCCCCACGCGTCGTCGTTCCTGCTGGAGAGCGGCAGCTATTGCCGCGATCGGTGGACCGGTATCCGCCATTCGTTCACTCCATCGGTACGTTCGTTTGATTTGACGAACAGCCTAACATCGTCCACTATAACGACCATGCGTTCGACATGGCGAACCCTTCCCGGGGTCAACATCCGCGACATCGCGTTGGTCTGCCTGGCCGACGCTCTGGTCGGGGCATCGTTCGGTGCCATCTCGGTGGCAGCGGGTCTGCCCCTTTGGCTGCCGGTCGTGATGTCACTGGTGGTCTTCGCCGGGTCGTCCCAGTTCATCTTCGTCGGCATTCTGGCGGCAGGCGGCAATCCCGTTGCCGCCGTCGCCAGCGCGTTGCTCGCCAACACTCGACTGGTGCCGCTCGGCTTCTCCGTCGGCGAGGTCTTTCAGAACCTGTCGCCGGTCAAGCGACTGCTCGGCACCCACCTCATCACCGACGAGGCAGTCGCCTTCAGCGTTGCCGAGAAGGACGAGGGCAGCCGTCGAACAGCGTTCTGGCTGTGCGGGATCGGACTGTTCGTCACCTGGAACATCGGCGTCGTCATCGGCACGCTCGGCGGCGGTGCGATCACCGATACCGCCGCACTCGGTCTCGATGCCGCATTCCCGGCGATCCTGCTGGGACTGATCATGCCCGCGCTCCGAGACCGGGCCACCCGCAACGCAGCCCTCGTCGGAGCATGCATTGCGCTCGTCGCCTCGATGTTTCTGCCCAGCGGACTACCCGTGCTCTTGGCACTGGTCGCCGTCGTACCGGTCATGCTCTCCAATACTCCTGTTGCACAGAAGGAATCCGCATGAACCTCACGATTCCCCTGCTCGCACTGGTCATCGGCACCTACGCGCTCCGCATCGCCGGTCCGGCACTGAGAACCCGAGTCGCCATCTCACCCCGGATCGACAAGGCGATGACCACTGCCGTCGCCGTCATCTTCGTGGCACTGGTCGCCACATCGACCCTCCTCGTGGGCAAGGACTTCGCCGGATTCGCGTTGCCCGCAGGAGTCGCCGTTGCCGCCGTACTTGCCTGGCGACGAGCGCCGTTCGTCGTCATCGTTCTCGCCGCGGCTGCCACCACTGCGGGACTTCGATGGGTCGGCGTCAGCTGAGTCTGCAAGACTGGGGTGGTGTCCGAGTCCCCTGTCCAGTCCGTCGACCGTGCGATCGAGGTGCTCGAATACCTGGCCGACCACGGCGAATCCGGGGTTCAAGACGTTGCGGCGCACCTCGAGGTCCACAAGTCCACGGCCTTTCGCCTGCTCAGCGCACTGGAATTTCGCCGACTCGTCGAGCAACCGGGTGAACGCGGCAAGTATCGCCTGGGCATCGGCCTGATCCGCCTCGCCACATCCGTATCCGCTCAACTCGACATCACCCGCATAGCCCGACCGATCCTGCAGGAACTCGCAGACACCATCGGCGAGACCGTCAACATCGCTGTGCCCGACGGAAACGTCACGGTCAACATCGATCAGGTGCGGGGCGGCTCGTCGATCATCAGTCACAACTGGCTCGGCGAAAGGTCGGCTCTGCACGCGACGTCGAGCGGGAAAGCCCTGATGGCGTACGACGACTCGCTCCTCAAAGCCGGCGTCGACGGTCATCTCGAACTGTTCACCGCGAACACCATCACCACCAAGGCCGATCTGCTCGACGAGATCGAGACGGTCCGTGCCACCGGAATCGCCTACGCCCGTGAAGAGTTGGAGATCGGACTCAACGCGACAGCAGCCACCATCATCAGCTATGACGGTTCCGCGGTAGGTGCGATCACCGTCTCGGGTCCCGCCTATCGACTGGACGAGGACCGCCTCTCGGCGGCAGGGGTATCCGTTCTCGCTGCTGCGCAGCGCGTTTCGAAGCTATTGGGCTGGTCCGGACACGCGTGATCCGACCCAGTCGTGGAACACCCTGATGTGATGCTCGGCCGGCACCAGCACGCCTCCGTCGCGATACATCCGTGACGACATCGCCGGCTGACACCGCTCGCACGCCTCGAAATCCTGCTCGTTGACGCGATGGAACAGCTCCACCGACTTGTCCATCGTCGCCGCACTGTGCGGATCTGCCACCACCGCAGGGGCATAGAGCCAATCGCATTCGACGACCGTCCGATCCGCAGACATCGGGAACATCCGATGGATGATGACGTGATCGGGAACCAGGTTGACGAACACCGTCGGCCTGATCGTGATCGCGTAGTACCGTCGATCACGGTCCTCGCTCACACCGTCGAGGGCGTCGAACCCATGGGAGCCGTCGACCGTGAAACCGGCTATGTCGCTGCCGAACTCGGCACCGTGGCCCACGTACGTCTGCGCTGCCATGCCATCGGCGAACTCCGGAAGCACCTCGGTGAGCTCGGGGTGAATCGTTGCGCAGTGATAGCACTCCATGAAGTTCTCGACGATGAGCTTCCAGTTGGCCTTGACGTCGTAGACGATCCGACGCCCCAGGGCGAGCGAGTCCATGTCGTACGAGTCGATGGCACCCACACCGCCGAGCCGTTCGCGAACATCACCCTGCACCGTGTCCTCGAACGACGGCACATCCTCGGCCACGCACACCCAGACGTACCCGAGCCATTCCCGAACGTGCACCTTTCGCAGCCCGTACTCCACCCGGTCGATCATCGGCATGTCGATCAGGTTCGGAGCTGCGATCAGTTTCCCGTCGAGGTCGTACGTCCATGCGTGATAGGGGCATTGGAAGTTTCGACGCACCGTTCCCGACTCCTCGGTGCACAGTGTCGCGCCGCGATGACGGCAGATGTTGAAGAACGCGGTCACACCGCCCTTTCGATTGCGACTGATCAGAACCGACTCTCGCCCGATTTGAACCGTCCGGAAGTTGCCCGGCTCGACGATGTCGTCCGACCTGATGGCACAGAACCACATCTGCTCGAATATCCGATCCTGCTCGCGGACGAAATATGCCGGATCGACGTAGGTGTCACCTCCCAACGTGGGAAGTAAGGTCGGCTCGGGATCCAACTCCGGCTCCAGCATCGTCATGCCGACACCACCTGGTCGGCAATCGATCGGGCGGGATCGAACAGCGCGATCGGGTGCTTCGTCTCGCCGTCGATCGCGAGGTCCGCGAGGACTTCTCCGATCACCGGAACGAACTTGAAGCCGTGCCCCGAGAACCCGCACGCCACCGTCACATTCGCGTGGTCCGGGTGCTTGGCGACAACGAAGTGCTCGTCGGGTGTCGTGGTGTACATGCACGTCCTGGCGTCCAGGTGTGGCCCGGACAGCGCCGGAAACGTGGTGACGATGCGCTGCTGCAGTCGTGCGATCTCCTCGGGATGCACTGTGCGATCGATGGTGTCGGGATCGCACGGCGTTCCGGCGCGGAAGAACGAGATCTTCACGCCGCCGCCCTCCCCGTCGATGGCCGGAAAGCCGTAGATCTGATCCGGCCCGTCGCCACAGATGTAGACCGGGTGGTGCGAACTGTCGAACGGTGCTTCACCGGACTCCGGGGTGATCCAGTGCATCACCTGCCGTTCGACCACCATCGGTACGCCGATCTCGGCCAGCAGCTTCGGTGCCCACGCTCCCGGTGAGATGACCAGTGCACCAGCGGTGTACGTGCCGGCGACCGTCGTGACGGTCACCGAGGAGTCGGTGGATTCCCAACCGAGCACCTTCTCGTCGTATCGCAGTTCGGCACCCGCAGCCTCGGCCAGATCGAGATGCGCGGCGACCGTCGTCTCCGGTCGCGCGATTCCCGCCTTCTCCTCGAAGAGGGCGAACTCGTCGGGCTGCAGCCGTACCGTCGGGAAGCGCCGCTGCGCCTCGGTGGGGTCGAGAACATCGTGCTTCAGACCCCACTTCTCCGAGGCACGCAGGCTACCGCCGAACGTGAGCCCGTCCGGCCTTCCCACATAGAGGCCTCCGGTTTCGGTGAACACGTCCCGTCCACTGTCCGAGGCGAGGTCGTGCCACAGTTCGTACGCGCGCAGGAGCAACGGTACGTAGGCCGGGTCCTCGAAGTACGACTGCCGGTAGATGCGGGAGCCACCGTGACTCGATCCCAGCGCATGCGCGGGACCGAACTGGTCGATACCCAGCACCCGCTGTCCGCGTCGGGCGAGGTGACAGGCGGCGGCGCTGCCCATGCCGCCGATACCGAGGACGATCACGTCATAGGTCATATCAACACCTGATCTTGTTCATATCGGGATCCACCAGCGGTTCGGCCATGACCGTCGCGGGTAGTAGGTCACGGAAGTACTGCACTGCAACGTGATCGCCGGGTTGCAGCCCTGCCGGTAGCCAGGCGTAGGCCACCGTCTTGCCGATCGTGTAGCCGTAGGCGGCACTGGTGACGTAGCCAGCCACGGTACCGTCGATCAAGACCGGTTCCTTGCCCATCACCACGTGCGACGGGTCGTCCAACGTCAGGCAGGTCAACACCGGACCGCCGCGTTCTTCCTGCAGTGCCGAGGCTCCGATGAAGTCGCCCTTTGCTTTTCGCACCGCAAACCCGAGCCCCGCCTGATACGGATCGTGTTCGGTCGTCATGTCGGTACCCCACGACCGGTAGCCCTTCTCGAGCCGGAGGCTGTTGAACGCACTCCGTCCCGCGGCCACGACGCCGTGCGCCTGCCCGGCCTCCCACAGCGTGTCCCACAGGCGCAGTGCGGTATCGGCGTCGGTGTAGAGCTCCCAGCCGAGCTCGCCCACATAGGACAGTCGCAGCGCCAGGACGTCGACTCCGCCCACAGCGATCGCTCTGCCGTTGAAATACTTCAGACCCGAATGCGAGATGTCGGCCGAGGTGAGGGGTGCCAGCACCTCTCGGGCCAGCGGCCCCCACAGTCCGATACAGGCTGTCGCACCGGTGATATCGCGAACGTAGGCATCGCTCCCGGCATGGCGGAGCATCCAGTCCTCGTCGAGCGGGCCGTTCACTCCCACCTGGAAACGATCCACGGCCACCCGCGCCACCGTCACGTCGCTCCGGATTCCGCCGGTCGCGTCGAGCATCAGGGCATAGGTGACGCTGCCGACCTTCTTGTCCAGCTGGTTGGTCGTCAACTTCTGCAGCAGCGCGAGTGCACCGGGTCCGCCGACCTCGAGGCGTCGTAGCGGCGTCATGTCGTACATCGCGACGGCTTCACGAGTGCGCCAGGCCTCGACAGCGCTGACCGGCGACCAGAACTGCGCCGACCACGGCTCGCGCTTGGGTGCCTGCCACTGCTCCGGAAGTTGTTCGAGCAGAACACTGTTCGATTCGTACCAGTGCGGCCGCTCCCAGCCGGCACCGTCGAGAAACATCGCGCCGAGTTCCTGCTGGCGGCCGTAGAACGGACTCACTCGCAGTGGTCGTGGTTCCACCTTCGGCTGAAGCGGGTGAATGATGTCGTAGACCTCGACGAAGTTCTGCGCGCTCGTCCGCGCGACGTTGGACGGCACCAGGTCGGTCTTCTCGAATCGGTACAGATCGCACTCGTGCATGTCGATCTCGCTATGGCCGGTGATCATCTGCTCGGCAAGCGATTTCGCCACGCCGGCAGAATGCGTCACCCAGATCGCCTCGGATACCCACAGTCCCTGGACATCTCGAGATTCGCCGACGATCGGCGCTCCATCCGGGGTGAAGGAGAAGATGCCGTTGAACGCGTGTTCTACCTTCGCTCCTCCGAGCGTGGGAATCAGCTCGGTACTGCGCTGCCAGGCGTCGGCGAAATCGGCCTCGGTGAAGGGCATCGACGACGGCATGTTCTCGGCGGTCACGTTCTCGCTCGATCCGAGGTCGCGCGAATCGACGGGCATCGGCCGATGGTGGTACGAGCCGATGCCGAGATGGTCGCCGTGCTCGCGGTAGTACAACCGCTCGTCCTGATGCCGGAGGATGGGCAGCGTGGCCTCGGTTCCGGCTCGACGCGAGGGCAGGTCCAGTGCCGTGGTGTGTGCGTACTGATGCGCCAGCGGCTGCAGGGGTACCTGCATGCCGAGGAGGTCACCGAGCTCCGGCCCCCAGAACCCGGCACAGCAGACCACGATGTCGGCCTCGAACGTGTGCTCGCCCGCACGCACGGCCGTGACTCGGCCGTTGCTCTGGTCTATCGACGTGACCTCCATGCCGCCGATCAAGCGCGCGCCGAGGGCGGTGGCTCGCTCGGCCTGCGTCGCGCTGGCCTTCACGGCCTTGGCCAGCCCGTCGTCGGGGGTGTGCAGGCCGGCGAGTATGCGGCTGCGATCGAGCAGGGGGTAGAGCTCGAGGCATCGCTCGGCGTCCACCACTTCCGACGTCAGTCCCCAGGACGACGCGAAGCCGTGGCGTCGATGCAGCTCGTCGACGCGCTCCGGCGTCGTGGCCACTTCCAGTCCGCCGACGTCGAGGAAGCAGCCGAGCTCCTTGAACTTCGACGCCGTGTAGGCCGCGAATCGCGACATCGATCGGGAGGAGTTGGTGGCGAACACCAGGCCCGGCGCATGCGAGGTGGAACCGCCGGTGAACGGGAGCGGGCCCTTGTCCAGGACTGTCACGTCGGTCCAGCCGCGCGCGGTGAGTTCGTCGGCGAGGCTGCAGCCGACGATTCCGGCACCGACGATCACAACCCTCGGGATGCTCGAGGACATGACACGCTCCTAGGGGGTGTACGTCGAGTTGATTTAGTTGCACAATACGAACTGCACTTCGTATAGCGCAACAGATTCACACGATCGAAACTCGAGCGTTCCATCGCCGCAACGGGGCGATCTCACGCTGGGTACAACACGAGCACTGCACACCCTCAGGTCCCCGGAGGCCCGACCATGACCGCAACGTTCTCCACCCGCGTCCTGCTCGACGTCGGTCGCGCCGAGGATCTCCCCGACGGGGAGGCCCTGCGCGTCACACCGGCCGGGGCACCGCCGATCGCGATCTTCAACGTCGAGGGTGAGTTCTTCGCCATCGACGACACCTGCACCCACCAGGACGCCTCTTTGTCCGAGGGCTGGGTGGAAGGCTGCGCCGTCGAATGCCCCTTGCACACAGCATGTTTCGATCTCCGCACCGGTGCGGCACTCGGCGCGCCCGCCAAGGTTCCCGTGCGAACGCACGCCGTACACGTCGAGGACGGGGTCATCCGCATCGCGGTCACCCCGTGAAATCGGTGACGGTGGTCGGGGCCTCGCTCGCGGGAGTGGCCGCGGCGCGGGCCCTGCGTGATCAGGGTTTCGACGGCCGCATCACGATGATCGGCGACGAGGTGCACCGGCCGTACGACCGTCCCCCGTTGTCCAAGGCTTTTCTGCTCGGCGACGAATCTGCCGTACCGCTGGACGTCGACGATCTCGATGTCCACTGGCAACTCGGATGTGCGGCGACGGGCCTATCGGGAACGACGGTCTCCACCGTCTCCGGCGATGTGACGTCGGATGCCGTGGTGATCGCGACGGGTGCATCCGCCATCCGCCTGCCGGGAACCATCGGCGTCGACGGGATTCACGTGCTCCGCAGCTTGGACGATGCGCTGGCTCTGCGGAGTTCGTTGGTGCCCGGAGTTCGGGTCACGGTGGTCGGAGCCGGGTTCATCGGCAGCGAAGTAGCCTCCACTGCAGTGGGACTGGGTGCGTCGGTGACAGTCGTCGAGGCCTCGAAGGCTCCGCTTGCCCGCGTGTTCGGTAGTGAGCTGGGCTCACTGATCGCCGGGTGGCATCGAAACGCCGGTGCGGCACTACTGACCGGAGTATCGGTGGCCGGATTCGTCGTCGAGGCGGGCCGGGTGCGTGCGGTGGAATTGGCGGACGGCACGACGATAGAGTCCGACGTGGTCGTGCTCGGAGTGGGCTCAGTGCCCAACGTCGGCTGGCTCGATGGGTCCGAACTGGAGATCTGCGGCGGGGTGGTGACCGATCAGCGCGGCATCACCTCGAACCCGGCTGTGCTTGCCGTCGGCGACTGCGCTGCGGTGCGAGATGCCGCGGGGGTGATTCGACGCGACGAACACTGGACCTCCGCCGCCACCCGACCGGCCGTCGCCGTCGAAGCGCTCCTCACCGGTGGGTCCAAGAGATTCACCGGACTGCCGTACGTGTGGTCGGACCAATACGCCGCACGAATCCAATTCGCCGGACACCACGAACCCCACTGCGTCGCCGAAATCGTCGAGGGCGACCCCGCCACCGGACCCTTCGTCGCTCTCTACCGACAAGACAATCACCCGGTCGCCGTACTCGCAGTGTCCTCGCCCCGATCATTCGGCAAATGGCGTCGCCAAGTGGTCGATACCGCGAACCTGGTGACCTGAACATCCACACTTCCCTCCGCCGACAACCTCCCACAACCGCTCCCCGAGTCCACTCGATGTGACATTGACCCCCGAAAAGGCCACCAGATGTCACATTGAGTACCCACGAACGGGAACAATGGTGAAAGAACACGGGAATCGATTGTCGACTTTGGGAGCAACAATGACCGCGCTGGATGCAGTACGACGACGTTGGCCGAAGACGATGCCGTTGCAGCCGCTGCCGTCGGAGTCGTGGGCCAAGCAGGAGCCCACCTGGAAGGGTGCGAATCCGCAGGTCATCGAGTCTGCTTTGAAGCGGGCGAAGACGCGGACCTCGGGCAATTGGTTCGTGTTCGCTGCCAGTCGCGACGTCAAGGCCGACAAGCCGTTCGGCCGCTACGTGGGCACCACCGAACTGGTCGCCTGGCGTGACTCGGCAGGCAAGGTGCACATCGGGCCGGGCGCATGTCCGCATCTCGGTGCCGCGTTGGACACCGCGAAGATCGAATGCGACACGTTGGTCTGCCGCTGGCACGGTCTTGCACTCGGGCCGAAGGGCAAGCCCGGTTGGCGTCCGGTTCCCGCATTCGACGACGGGGTTCTGGTGTGGGTTCGTCTCGACGAGCTCGGCGGTGAGGAGCCGACGCCTGTCCCCGTGGTCCCGATCCGCCCGCCGGCCTCGACTGCCATCGCCGGAGTGGTCACCCTCGTCGGCAAGTGCGAGCCCGACGACATCATCGCCAATCGACTCGACCCCTGGCACGGAGCGTGGTTCCACCCGTACTCGTTCGCGAGACTGAAGGTCGTCAGCGCGCCCACCGACATCGATGTGCCCGACGAGGACGACCGCTTCCTCGTCGACGTGACCTTCCGTGTCAGCCGGGGCGTCGGAGTTCCGGTGCGGGCCGAGTTCGTCTGTCCCGGTCCCCGCACCATCGTCATGCGCATTCTCGACGGTGAAGGAGCGGGCAGCGTCGTCGAAACGCATGCGACGCCGCTCGCTCCCGCAGCCGACGGCACACCGCGCACCGCCGTCATCGAGGCCACGATCGCCAGCTCGGATCGTCCGGGATTCCAGATGGCACGCAAGGCATCCGGTCTGTTGCGGCCGGCGATGAACTTCACTGCTGCACGGCTGTGGAAGGACGACCTCGACTACGCCGAGCGACGTTACGAGTTGCGGTCGCAGGGCCGCGCCTGACCCTCGACGAACTCGGCGAGTTGTGCGATGACGGTGCCCCAGCCGTCGTGGAAGCCGTACTCCTCGTGCATCTTTCGATCTTCTTCGTTGCGGTGCATCACGTGGGCGTGGTACTCGGTTCCATCGGGGTGGTCGGAGAGGGTGATCACCGCGGTCATGAACAACTGCGGTGCCGGCCGCCAACCCTCGACGAGCGAGTTGGTGAATACGATGCGCTCACCGTCGTCGACGGCGAGAAAGCAGCCGTCCATGTGTGGCTCGTAGGCACCGCCTGATTCACTGATCAGTGTGCGGAATGCTCCTCCGGGCTTCGGATCCCAGGCATCCACGCGACACAGTGCCGGTGCGGGAATCCACCATTTCTCGAACTTCGACGGGTCCGTCCACGCACTCCACACTGCTGCCCGTGGAGCCCTGATGACGCGGGAAATGGTCAAGTCCGTAGCAGGATCGATCGATGTCATTGCGGTTCACTTTCATTCGAGGTCCGGGTGACGAAGTCTTCGAGGCGATCCGTCCGGGATTCCCAGACGGCGCGTTGTTCCTGCAGCCAGTGACCGGCCGCATCCAGATTGGTTCGCTCGATCGTGCATGCACGTACGCGGCCCACCTTGCGCGTGCGAATCCAGCCACTGCGCTCGAGCAGGTGAATGTGTTTCATGAACGACGGGAGAGTCATGTCGAACGGTTCGGCGAGCTCGCCCACCGTGGCCGGTCCGGATCCCAACCTGCTCAACACTGCCCGCCGGGTCGGGTCGGCCAGTGCCTGAAATACATCGTCGAGAACGGTCGAATACTGAGCCATAAGGCACACTATCGCTCCCGCAATACTTAGCGCAAGGGCTAAGTGTTTGAACGAGCTCGTGCGATCGCGACGCCCACTGCGACACAGCACTATTGGATCTGAAAAATTTCTGAGAACCTTCGAAATCCCTCTTGGCACTCCAGGGGTGAGAGTGCTAATTTCTGTTCTGCACAGTTGAGGAGCGACTCACCACAGGGGTGAGTGCATCTGGGTACAGGAGGTGGTTGCTGTGCTTCGTTTCGATCCGTTCCGTGATGTCGATTCCCTCACCTCGGCCATGCTGGGTGCCTCTTCCGGTTCGGACCGCGCCCCGCGATTCATGCCGATGGACCTCTACAAAGTCGACGACCACTACGTGCTCAGTGCCGATCTGCCCGGCATCGACCCCGGATCGATCGATGTCGACGTCGATCGCGGTACGTTGACGCTCACCGCTCACCGATCCGCTCCGGAAAGCACTGGCGTGCAGTGGATCACCTCGGAGCGATTCGCCGGCACGTTCCGTCGCCAAGTATCGCTGGGCGACGGCGTCGACACCGAGCGCATCTCCGCGTCGTACGACAACGGCGTTCTGTCGATCACGATTCCCCTCGCAGAACGCGCGAAGCCGCGCAAGGTCGACATCGCACACGGCGACATTGCAGCCGAACAGAAGTCCATCGCACACGAGTCGACCTGATCCGAGAACACACGGGCATCCCAAACACTCCGGCGAACAGATCACGAAAACCATTGGGGTGATGCATTATGCAGTCCGAGGCGGTGGTGTGGACGGAATCGACCGACCGTGAGCGCTGGTGGCGCACGGTTGTGGGCGTGGAGACGAGCATGAGGGAATGCTCGACGGGGGATGCGCTCGATCAGTGTCGAGCCGTACCTCTCGACGACGATCTCTACCCGCACACACAGCACGCAGCCTGACGAGAAGGGCCGGCACCGAGTGTTCGGTGCCGGCCCTTCTCATCGGAACGTTCACAGGGACAACGAGAAGAACGCACTCGATGGATCCACCACGTAGTCCGCGAACGGTGGACATTCGACGAATCCGTGTCGCACATACAATCTGCGGGCGGCGGCGAAGTAGTCCTGAGTTCCCGTCTCCAGGCTCACCCTGACGTAGCCCCGCTCCCGAGCCTGGTCCAATACGAAGCCGAGCAGCCGCGATGCCACACCCTGTCCCCGCGCTACCGCCGAGGTGCGCATAGACTTCAGCTCACCATGATCGGGTGAAAGCTTCTTCAAAGCAACAATTCCCAGCAGTGCATCTGCCTCCCAGGCGGTCCAGACGGTAACGCCAGGCCCACGCAGACCCGACAGATCGAGGGCGTGCACACTCTCGGCAGGCGAGGTGGCGTGCATGTCCTCGAGATGCTCGGTGAGTAGCGCGTGCACCTCCGGACGCGACAGATCGTCGACCTCGATCCGCATGCCCGAAGTCACCTGTTCATGAGTCTCTCGATGGCGTCGAACATCTTGAATCGTCCACTGGTCGGCACTGTTTCGATGTCGTGTCCGGTGATACCCCAGCTCGCCAACAGTGTGTTCGCGGCCTGCAGCCCTGTGGTGGCCGCACGTTCCATCAGCGCCACCGGCAGATCGATACGAATGCCGTCACCCGCAAGTACCAGAGCAGGTTCCGGAGTGCGGACGGTCGGCCGCTCGGCAAACGCGCCGAGGCCGAACATGGGGCAATCGTCGCGCCACTCGGATCGCTCGGCGATCACCTCTGCATCAGCGGTTTCCGGATAGATCTGATGCATCCGATCCATCAGCTGCGCCCGCGTGACCTCCTCGGATTCCTCGGCGGCATACGCGTGCAGTTCGACGACGGAGCCGCCGGTGCGGGCAGCCCACTGCGCCGCTTCGTCCTCGAAGCGTTCGAGGACACTGATGTTGTCGATCGGGGGCATGCCTCCGGTGCCGATGAAGGCGGGACGGTCGGCGTTGACGGCCTTGCTCAACCACACGCGGTGCACCAGGAACGGCGGTGTGTTCTGCAGCGCTGCAACCTGTTTGCGCCAATCGGGCGTACCGAGCTCGGATGACTGCTCGAGCACACGCTGCAATCCGGCGATGTCGGTGGCGAGAACCACCGCGTCGGCGTCGATGATGCCGCCCGCGTCGACGCGGAACTTTCGCAGGCCGCCGCGGGTGATCTCACCGCACGGCGTGGAGGTTCTGATGTCGACTCCGAGTCCGGTGAGGTACTCCCCCAGCGGGTCCCACAGCGCCTGTGGATACGGGTCACGGGGAACGTCGAAGATCAGGCCCTCGGACGAGCCGAGGAAGTAGATGTGGAACATCATCGCCAGCTCGGCAGCAGACATCTTCTCGGGATCGGCGAAGAAGCTGCGGGAGAACACACCGAAGGCCAGGTGCCGCGCGGCCTCGGGAAAGTTGATGTTGCGCAGAAACTCTGCGGCCGGAGTGGTGTCCAGCTCGTCGAAGGTCTTCGGCACACTCACCGTCATCAGCGGCAGGGCGGCGATGCCGTTGAGGTCGGTGAGATCCTTCCACCGGAACGTCGGACTGCGCTTGACGAACGCGAACGCGTTGAGCGGCGGAGTGTCGGGCAACCCTTTGAAGCCGTCGATCCGGCCGTCGCCGTCGATCAGCGGATAGTCGTCGACCGGACGCAACCGAGACAATCCTGGATCTGTGCGGCGCAACAGGTTTCGCAGGTTGTAGTACTGCCGGAAGAACGCATGGAAGCCGCGGCTCATGGTCGCGGGCGAGCCGTCCTCCAGCGTCGTGTCCCAGCCGCCGACGCGGCCGCCGAGGTAGCTCTCGCGCTCGACCAGGTGCACCTTCACACCACGCTCGGCCAGCGCTGTCGCGGCGCTCAGGCCTGCGATACCGCCGCCGACCACCACCACGTGCGGGACGTCAGCCAGCTGACCGGCATCCGAATATCCCTGCGCGGCAGCATGGGTGACCTTCTTGGAGTCGGTCAACGCTCTTCCTCCCTGGGACGAGAGCCGAGGAACGTGTGCACCACACCGTTCTGCCACCCGGTCATCGTTTCTCTCGCGACGCCGGTGTAGCCCGCACGCTGCATCCGCCGCATGAATGCCGACGCGCCGTCGAAGGTCACGACGCTGCGCCACAGGTGTCGGTACAGGGTGGCGTCACGTGTCGCGAGCCAGCCGAGCGGAATGATGATGCCCCAGCTCACCACGTTCCAGGAGATCCTGGCGCGGAGCGAATCGTGTACCGAGTACTCGTGGAACGCGATGGTCGAGCCCGGACGCAGCAGCGCCAGAAGCGATTTCAGCTCGGTGTCGGGTTCGTCGACATTCCGGATGAGGTATGCAGCCAGGATCGCGTCGAACGGACCGTCGACCCCGTTCACGGCCAGATCCTCGACGCGTGAGTGCACGAACGTCACGTTCGAAGGCCAGTCCTTGCTCCGAGCGACCTCGAGCATTTCGGCGGATGCGTCGGCGGCGACGATCTCTGCGTGCGGGGCGGCTTCGAGCAACGCGGCAGTGGATGCACCGGTACCGCAACCGATGTCGAGCAAGCGCAGGCCGGCACCGAGATCGGGGATCCGCAGCCGCTTGGCCGACTTGAGCAGGTGCTCGTGGTAACCGGGGTTCGCTCCGACAAGTCGGTCGTACGCCTTCGCGCCGACGTCGAATGCCCCGGGAACTTCGTTTCGCGGCAGTCCGCTCTTTCCGACCTTCACAGTGCCTCTTCCTTGCTCACGCGGGCCGAGGGCCCACCCTGGACCGATACGACATCACCGTGCTGCAACTGCCGTCCGCGCCGCACATCCACGTCCCCGTTGACGCTCACCAAACCGTCGGAGATGACGCCCTTGGCCTCGGCACCGGATTCGATGAGGTTGGCGAGCTTGAGGAACTGACCCAGCCTGATCGATTCGTCGCGAATGGGGACATCGTGTGCGTCGGACATGTCTCCATCCTGTACTAGCGCGCCGTTCGCTGCTACCAACGAGTCACATCGCGGAGCGGAACCTGCGCAATCGGAGACTGTTGCTCACCACGAACACCGAGGACAACGCCATCGCGGCACCGGCGAGCATGGGGTTGAGCAGGCCCGCAGCGGCCAGCGGAATTGCAGCGACGTTGTAGGCGAACGCCCAGAACAGGTTGCCCTTGATGGTTCTCAGCGTGCGTCGGGAGAGCCGAATGGCATCACCGACGGCCCGCAGGTCACCGCGCACGAGCGTCAGGTCGCTGGCCTCGATCGCCACGTCGGTGCCGGTACCCATCGCAAGTCCCAGATCGGCCGTGGCCAACGCGGCCGCGTCGTTGATACCGTCGCCGACCATCGCCACGACCTTGCCCGACGCCTGCAGTTCTCGGACGGCATCGACCTTGCCCGACGGCAGGACGCCGGCGATGACCTGATCGATTCCCACCTCGGCGGCGATCGTGCGGGCGGCGGCCTCGTTGTCGCCGGTCAGCATGACCGGAGTCAGGCCGAGTGCGCGCAGTTCCGCGACGGCCTGCTTCGAGGTCGGCTTGACCGAGTCGGAGATCACAAGCACTCCGCGAGCCCTGCCGTCCCAGCCGAGCGCGACGGCGGTGCGTCCCTGATTCTCGGCGGTCTCGAAGGCGTCGGCCAGTTCCGCCGGCAGTGGCATCGACCAGTCGGCCAGCAGCGAGCGACGGCCGATCACTGCGGCACGGCCGTCCACGACACCCTGCAGCCCGAGGCCCTCGAGGCTCGTGAATTCCTCGACGGTCATCGATGGGGTCGCACTCGCGATGGCTCGGGCGATGGGGTGCTCCGAACCCGCTTCCAACGCCGCCGCCACGGCGCGGACCACGTCCTCGTCCTCGCCGTATGCCACGTGCACCGACTGCAGAGTCATCTCACCGGTGGTGACGGTGCCGGTCTTGTCCAGGACGACGGTGTCGACGCGACGGGTGGATTCGAGGATCTCGGGCCCCTTGATCAGGATGCCGAGTTGCGCGGCCCGTCCGGTGCCGACCATCAGCGCGGTGGGTGTGGCCAGGCCGAGCGCGCACGGGCACGCGATGATGAGCACCGCGACTGCAGCGGTGAACGCGCCTGCCGCGGAATTGCCTGCACCGAGCCAGAATCCGAGTGTCGCGACCGAGATCGCAATGACGATCGGCACGAATATGCCGGAGATACGATCGGCCAAACGCTGCGCCTGCGCCTTGCCGGTCTGCGCGTCCTCGACTGCTTTCGCCATCTGTGCCAACTGAGTATCGGCACCGACTCTGCTCGCTCGCACCGTGATTCGGCCGCCGACGTTCACCGTTGCACCGACCACCGCATCGCCGACGCCGACTTCCTCCGGCACGGATTCACCGGTCAGCATCGACCGATCGACGGCCGAGGAACCGTTGTCGACGGTTCCGTCGGTGGCGATCTTCTCACCCGGGCGAACGACGAACAGATCGCCGACGGCCAACTGCTCGATCGGAATCTGCTGTTCCTTGCCGTCTTTCAGTACAGCAACGGTCTTGGCACCGAGGTCCATCAGGGCGCGCAACGCCGCCCCGGCCTGACGCTTGGATCGGCTCTCGAACCATCGTCCGGCCAGGATGAAGGTGGTCACGCCTGCCGCGGCCTCGAGGTAGATGTTGCTCGCCCCGTCCGTTCGCGCGATCGTGAACTCGAACGGATGCGTCATGCCGGGCGTTCCTGCGGTGCCGAAGAACAGCGCGTACAGCGACCACCCCAGGGCCGCAAGGGTTCCCATGCTGACGAGGGTGTCCATGGTCGAGGTGCCGTGCCGCAGATTGGTCCAGGCAGCGCGGTGGAAGGGCCAGGCTCCCCATACGACGACGGGAGCGGCCAGCGTGAGCGAGAGCCACTGCCAGTTGGTGAACTGCAACGCCGGGACCATCGCCATTGCGATCACCGGCAGGCTGAGCACTGCCGAGAGGATCAATCGCTGCTTCAGCGGATCGGTCGGGGGTTCGTCCGCCGGTTCGGCAGCCGGCAAGGATGCGGTGTAGCCGGCGGCTTCGACGGCTGCGATCAGGTCCTCGGTGGCCACGCCGTCACTGGTGACGCGGGCCTTCTCGGTGGCGTAGTTGACCGTCGCCGACACCCCGTCGAGCTTGTTGAGCTTGCGTTCGATGCGGTTGGCGCACGACGCGCACGTCATACCGCCGAGGAGAAGTTCCGTTTCCTGGCTCATGCCCCACCCTCCTGTGCCTCGATGGTGAATTCGGCTGTGTGGACGACGCCCTGGTGCTGGAAGTCCAGATAGAGCGCATATGTTCCCGCGGTCGGCGCGTCGACGGTGAAGTCGACCGTCGGCCCCGGAGGCCCGTCCTCGGGGTGGACGTGCAGGTAGGCGAGGTCATCGGCGCGGAGGGCGACCAGATGTCCGTAGGCACCGAGGTACGGCTCCAGATCGGTGACCTCGCGTCCGTTCTGATCGATAGTCAGAGAGACGGTCGAGTTCTCGCCCGCAGTCACTGCACCGGCGAGCATCACGGTGTAACCGTCGACCCTCGATGTCACATTCGGTGTACTCGGGGGCTGCGTACTCAGGGGCTGCGCACTCAGGGGCTGCGGTCGATAGTCGCCGGGAACGGTCAGCTCCGCTCCCAAGGTGATGTTCTCGCCGCCGGTCGGGGTGAAGTCGGCGAACAGACGGTAGGGCCCGGGCCGGATGAGATCGAGAGCCGTCGACCATCTTCCCGACGCGTCACGCGTCGGATGTACGTGTTGAAAATCCGTCAGATCGCGTCGAACGACGATGAGGTGCAGTTCCTCGGTGTGCATGACGTCGTAGTCGGTCAGCGCAGACCCATCCGGTTCGCTGATCGTGAAGGTGACCGGTACCTCCGGTCCGGACTCGACGACGGATCGATCGAGCTCGAGGGTGTAGCCGTCCTGGGTGGCCTGGAGCCCGGCAGGCACTGCGGCCGGCTCGTCGTGCGCGTCGTGCGCGTCGTGACCGGTGTGTGACGCGGCTGCGGTCGCCTGGGCGTCGGGTCCGATCTTGTCCCCGACGAACAGCGCCGCCAGGAACAGGAAAGCGATCCCGACGACAAAGCCGACGAGCTTGGTGGGTGCGTCGAGTTCCTGCCGTGCTGAGTTCACAGCACTACCCTACCCCCCCAGGGTATCTAGGCGGTAGTTCCGAGGGCCATCTTGTAACCGACGTGGGAGTCGACGAAGCCGAGTCGGGTGTAGAAGCGATGAGCGTCCGTTCGACTGGCGTCGGAGGTCAGCTGCACCAGAGCGCATCCCCAGCGCTCCGCCTCGTCGATCGCCCACCTGATCAGCGCACCGCCGAGCCCCCGGCTGCGCCACTGCGCGCCTACCCGAACTGCTTCGATCTGTGCCCGCAGTGCGCCTCCGCGCGCGAGCCCGGGAATGAAGGTCAGTTGCAGCGTTGCCACCACCGCGTCACCGTGCACCACGACGACCTGCAGGTTTCGCGGGTCCGAGGAGATGTCCTCGAACGCTGCGCGATATCGATACATCTCGTCTGCGGACTCCCGCGTGACACCCAGCGGATCGTCGACCAGCAATGCCACGATCGATTCCAGGTCCGACGCCACCGCTTCACGCACAACGCACGTCGACCCGTCGGGCAGGTCGAATTCCATCGATGTAATTCGAGGGTGAATTGTCATGCGCACGACGGTAAATCATCCACTTTGTAACGCGAACCATCCCGAGGACGAAATGCCGGGTAACCCACTGGCAACTGCAGTCGGGATCAGTTCGGGCGGACATGATGGGGATCGAAAACATGAATGTTGGCAAGTCGAAGCGTGCGCGCGTTGCGTTGAGCGCGTTCGCGATCGGAGCCCTCGGTGCCGGAGTAGTTGTGGCCGCACCGTGGTCGACTCCCTCCACGACCACCGAAGCATCCATCGAACTGGTGTCGACGGCCACGTGCTACGACATGGTGAGTATCGCGATCGGCGGTCGCGGTGACACCCCGCGCGAGGGCGTCAAGTGGCTCACCACCCCCGAGGGCGAGCGGCTCCCCGCAGCGATGTCCGGCGACTACTCCAGCGACTGGATCGACCAGGCCGTGCGAGCCCCCAACAACGGCAACGTGGTTCCCGACTCCTACGCCGCGGTGTACGTCGAGTACCCGGCAGACCTGGCGAGCTACGAGAACGCCGTGCAGACCGGCGTCACCAACTCACAGACCATCATGCGGACGATCTCGGCGTCCTGCCCCGACACCCGATTCGCCATCGTCGGCTACAGCGAGGGCGCAGACGTTGCCCGCCGCACCGCGATGGAGGTCGGCAATCAGGTCGTTTCGGCCGACGGCACGTACGGAATCGTCGATCCCAACCAGGTCGTCGGGGTCGTCATCTTCGCCGACGCCGGCCGCGTGTCGGGAGACGGACCGTTCCCCGGTGCCGAGAACCCGTTCGGCAACCCGGACGGCTTCGACACCAAGTACCAGAACGGCAACACCGCAGTTCCCGGACAGGGCGCACTGCCCGGCACGTCCGGCGGATTCGGAGCGCTCGACGGCCGAGTGGCGTCCTTCTGCTCCGACGGCGACCTCACCTGCGCACTGCCGGAGAACACGTCACTGATTCATCTGGCCGCCAACGTCGGTCGTCAGGTCAATGCCGACGCACTGCAGAACGAGCAGCTCACCCCCGCCACCGGAGCAGATCTCGCACTGGCCCTGGGACGTATCGCAGTCAACGCCTTCAACGACATCGCCTCGCAGCCCAACTGGATGCAGAGCGACGAGACATTCCTCGACGTGCTGATCAAGGTGTCCGAGCCCGGCTACAAGCCCGGCACGGTCACGACTCCCGTCTCGGCCAAGGTCGACGGCGAGCAGGAACCGATCGAAACCGGTCAGATGATCGACCTCGTGTACCTGCCGCAGAAGATCTTCCGCGAGATCACCGGATTCATCTCGTCCAATCAGAACACCGTTCCGGTCATCATGAACGATCCGTACGGCCTGACCTTGGGACCCGGCACGGGACACCACTTCGATTACTGGCGCGACGCCGATGCCGCCAACGGCAAGCCGCTGACCTCGGTGCAGTACGCCGCGGCATGGCTGACCGAACTCGCCGAGGAAGCCAACCGCGGCGAGCCGGTGAAGACCAAAGAGGTGCAGGAGAAGGCGGGACGAGCAGCGGTGGAAACCATCGTGGCACCGGTGACCACCTCGGCAACGGCCACCCCCAAGGCCACGACTACCGCACCTGTCACCACCAGCCCGGTCGTGACCCCGGCAGCTCCGGCTGCGCCGGCACCGGCCGCTGAAAGTCCGGCACCGGCTCCGGCCCCCGCCACCGAGACGGCAACGACCCCCGAGTGCACGGTCGCAGTCGAGGGCGAGACACCCGCCGAGGGCGCACCGCCGGTCTGCGTCACCGCGACCGAAACCGCTGTCGAGACAGCACCCGAGACCGTGGTTCCCACGACCACCGAGGCTGTACCTGCGCCGTAGTCCAGTGCGTGCAGAACGCTCACGAGCCCGTCCACCTGTTTCATTCGGTGGGCGGGCTCGTGTGTTGTCACATGAAGTGGCCGTGACTCAGGCCGTGCCGCGCAGCTTCCCCCGGACCACGATGCCCACGATCAGAAGCGCCACTGCTACGAACACCACCATCGACGGACCGCCCCGGTCGAGACCGGTCAACGTCGGAAGCGGTGCGAGCAGCGCCAGCCCCAGCGGCGGCAGAGTCAGTGCACCGACGCCGCCGGTGTACCAGAACCACTCGATTCGGTTCCAGTCAGAACGACTCTGGACCCGGTCTTCCACATGCACCATGGCAATCGCCAGAGGTACCGCTACGACCAGCCACAGGAGCGGGGACAGCGGCAGACCTGCCCGGCCCAGCAACGCGTCGGTGATGAGCGTCGCGCCGAAATACGACGGCAGAAACATCGCGACGGCGACGCAGAAACCCAAAGTCACGTCGGAGACGTCGTCGGGCAGATCTGTGTTCCGGCTGTGATCGGACATGAGATGCACGATCGGCCGAGGTCCTCAGACCTGTCAAGCCGATGAGCAGACCGGCGACTGTTGGGCGTTTCGGGCGTGCCGCTATCTGCGACGCAGCAGCCACACCCCAGCCGCGCAGACCGAGAGCACGACGAGGCCGCCGATCGACAGTGCGGTTGCGGACGGCTGCGACGAACCGAAGAACTCGAAGTCGTCTGCCGAATCCAGCGGGCCGTAACTACCCCCGTAGATCGTGACTGTCAACGCCATAGTGAAGGGAACGGTCATACCGACCGCCAACGAGGTCGGTGCCGTCGGCAATGCAGACACCAGCACATAGGCCGCGATGAAGGGCACCACCCACTGCTGGATGGACAAGGGAAGACCGACGCCCATGTTCTGCGCGAAATCCACGGCCGCGACCATCAGCAACGCGAAAAGCCCGAGGTAGATCTGCGGGAAGCGGCAGGCAATCAGTCCGCCTACGGCCAGCAGAAACACCGTCAGACCGACCGAGGCGTAGGACCTGTCGGCAAAATCGAATGACGAGACTCCGGCCGCCCACGAGGCGAACAACACGAGGATCAGCGAGCCGTCGCGCTTCGGTAAGAGCCAAGCAGCAACGAGCGCCGCTACGGTCAGCCCGGCGAGCGCGAGAAACCACACGAGGGTGCTGTCGCGGTATTCGGTGGCCCACCAACCGAACCCGCCCGCCACCAGAGGCAATGCGATACCGACCGCGAGCGTTCGAGTGCTCGCCTGCGACGTTGCAACCGACGAGGTTCGATATCCGGCCACGAGAAATACCGCGGCGAGCACAGCCAATACCACCGCGATGGCTGCCCTCTGGGGCACCACCGCGTCCTCGGGGCCGGCGACCTCCCAGGCGAACTGACGGCCGGACGAGCTGGTCAGGAGCGTTCCGAGCTCGGCACCCACCCGCGCGGCGGCGAGGAGTCCGACCGCGAGAGCGGCCTGTGCACCCCGATGAGATGCGGCCAGGATCGCCGACGTACCGAGCAGCACACCAGCGCTGAGCGCCGCCGCCCAATCGCCCAGCAAACCCGGAGCCATGCCGAGAGATTCGAAGACGATCACCAGCAGTGCGGCAACCGCGATCCAGGGCGCGGCTCGTCCGCCCGAGCGTGCCAACACCACTGCGGTAGCTGCTGCTGCGATGGCGAGCACGACCACACCGTCGACAATTGCCGACGCACCGATGCCGAAATCGTTGTACAGAAGCGGCTCTCGGAGTGCCATCACACTGATCGAATAGCCAACGGAAAGACCGGCCAGGAGCATCGACAGTACTTTCATACTGCCGATCATGCCGTCAGCCGAACTTCACTCCCTGCGCCAGGGGCAGTTCGTTGGAGTAGTTGACCGTGTTCGTCGCTCGCCGCATGTAGGCCTTCCATGCATCCGAACCGGATTCGCGGCCGCCACCGGTTTCCTTCTCACCGCCGAAGGCGCCGCCGATCTCCGCGCCGGAGGGTCCGATGTTGACGTTGGCGATGCCGCAGTCCGAGCCGGCGGCGGACAGGAAGCGCTCCGCCTCGCGCAGATCGGTGGTGAAGATCGACGACGAAAGGCCCTGCGGCACATCGTTGTGCAATGCGATGGCCTCGTCGAGGGTGTCGTACGTCAGCACGTACATGATGGGCGCGAACGTCTCGTGCTTGACGATGTCGGTCTGTGCGGGCATCGTCACGATCGCGGGCTGAACATAGAACGAGTACTCGTCGACCACGTTCACTCGCTCGCCGCCGACCACGACCGTTCCGCCGTCGGACACCGCCGCCTCGAGAGCCTTCTGATAACCGGCGAATGCGGTGGCATCGATCAGTGGACCCACCAGAGTGTCTGTGGCCAAGGGAGATCCGATCGACAGCGTCTCGTATGCCGCTACCAACTTGCGGACCAACTCGTCCTCGACCGAGGAATGCACGATGACGCGTCGGAGCGAGGTGCATCGCTGACCTGCTGTCCCGGCGGCCGAGAACACCAGCCCACGCGTCGTAAGATCGAGATCGGCCGACGGCGTCACGATCGCTGCATTGTTTCCGCCGAGCTCGAGCAACACCCGGCCGAATCGCTCGGCGACACGGGGCGCGACAGCACGGCCCATCCGCGTCGAACCGGTTGCCGAGACCAACGCAACACGCGAATCATCCACCAGCGCTTCGCCGGACGCGCGGTCACCGATCAGCAGTTGCGCGATCTTGGGGTCCACTCCGGCTGCGGCGGCGGCACGCTCGAACAGCGCCTGCACACCGACGGCCGTCAGCGGAGTCTTCTCCGAGGGCTTCCAAATCACCGTGTCTCCCGCGACGAGAGCGAGAGCGGTATTCCAACTCCATACCGCCACAGGGAAATTGAACGCGGTGATGACGCCGACGACACCGAGCGGATGCCACTGCTCCATCATGCGATGCCCGGGCCGCTCGGTGGCGATCGTGTTGCCGTACAGCTGACGGGAGAGTCCGACGGCGAAGTCGCAGATGTCGATCATCTCCTGCACCTCACCGAGCCCCTCCGAGACGATCTTCCCGGCCTCGATGGACACCAGCGCGCCCAGATCCTCCTTGTGAACGCGCAGCAGTTCGCCCAGTTCCCGGATCACCTGACCACGCACGGGGGCAGGCACCTGCGACCACGACACGAAGGCGGTGCGCGCATCGGCGACGACGGTCTCGACATCGGCCGCCGAAGCACATGCCAGCGACGCCAGGTTTCCGCCGGTGATGGGCGAGCGCGCGATGATCGAGTCCGGTCCCGCGGGGGCGTCGAGCGCGATCGTGGCACCCAGCCGGTCGAGGATCGCGCGAGTGCGCACACTCAACTCGTCGTGGGTGATGGATGCAGACATGCGCGTACACCTTCCGTGGAGAGAACCGAACCGTCGGAGATGAGCCTACCGATCGAGGCTCGAACCGTATATTTTCCTGTCTTACGGACTTGCTTACGGAATATTAACGCGTATCTTCGTCCTTATGACGCAAGTATTACAGCGCACCGGAGTGACCATCGATGCCGCCAACGTCCGTGACGTGATCGGTGAACACCTGCTGGCCGACGGTTTCGAGTTGGTGCTCGACCTCGATGCATCGACCGGATCCACGCTGGTCGACGCCAGAGACGGCACCCGCTACCTGGACCTGTTCACGTTCTTCGCGTCCAACGCGCTGGGCATGAACCATCCGGCGTTGATCGACGACCCGGACTTCCGGGCCGCTCTGATGCAGGCGGCGATGAACAAGCCCAGCAACTCCGACATCTACACCGTCCCCATGGCTCGATTCGTCGACACGTTCGCTCGCGTCCTGGGTGACGATCGACTGCCGCACCTGTTCTTCGTCGAGGGCGGCGCCCTGGCCGTGGAGAACGCGTTGAAGGTCGCATTCGACTGGAAATCGCGATGGAACGAAAGTCATGGTCTGGACGCGTCCTTGGGCTCTCAGGTGATGCACTTCGAGCATGCGTTCCACGGACGCTCGGGCTACACGATGTCGCTGACCAACACCGACCCCAACAAGGTCGCGCGCTTCCCGAAGTTCGACTGGCCGCGAATCCCGTCCCCGTTCATCCGATCCGACGCGAACATGGACGAACTCGAGGACGCATCGTTGGCGGCGGCTCGGTTGGCCTTCGAGGCCAACCCGCACGACATCGCCTGCGCCATCATCGAACCCATCCAGGGCGAAGGTGGAGATCACCACTTCCGGCCGCGCTTCCTGCAGAAGCTGCGCGAGCTCTGCCACGAGTTCGACGCCTTGCTCGTCATGGACGAAGTACAGACCGGAGCCGGAATGACCGGTACCGCATGGGCATTCCAGCAGCTCGACGTCGTCCCGGATGTCGTCGCCTTCGGCAAGAAGGTTCAGGTCTGCGGCGTCATGGCCGGCGGTCGCGTCGACGACATCGACGACAACGTCTTCGCTGTCAGCTCCCGCATCAACTCGACGTGGGGTGGCAACCTGACCGACATGGTGCGGTCGCGTCGAATCCTGGAAGTGGTCGAATCCGAGAAGCTCATTCCTCGTGCCGGTGAACTCGGAGCCGTATTGCTGACAATGTTGCAGGACTTGGCAACTCGACACACAGTGGTATCCGAAGTACGTGGACGAGGTCTGATGTGCGCCTTCTCCCTGCCCGACGCTTCCACCCGCGACCGAGTGATCGAGCTGTTGCGTACCGAGGAACATGTACTGGCGCTCGGCTGCGGTGACGCTGCAGTGCGATTCCGTCCCGCACTGACCATCACCGAAGCCGAACTGACACAGGCAGTCGAGTCCATCGACCGGGTGCTGAGCATGCTCTAGCGCTCGGGAGGGATGTCTCTCTGCACCAACCGAATCTGTGACGTCGGAATGACACCGGGACGAAAGTAGAAGTTCTCCGGCGACTGCACGAGATCATCGTCTTCGACTCCACTGACTTCCCAGACATCGACCGGTCCACCGGTGTTGTTCATGCCCACGAACCAATCACGTTCCCACGCACCGGCTGCCAGAAAACAACCCGCCTGCTCTGGTTGGTTGCTACCGGCAATACCGCGAGCGGCACCCATACGACGCCAGTCGAGTCCGTGCCGCCGAATCGACTCACGGTTGAGTACCGAGGTCACGTGATAGCGAATGGTCATCCGCCGAAAGTAGCAACGGCAACTTGTCGGGTACAGCGATTTTCGGCTCACCCTTTTCGTTCCCCGTGTCAGGTAATTCTTGACAATCTGACCTCCTGCTGTCAGGCTTTTCCTGACACAGGAGGTCGGTCATGGATCCCATCACCCTCGCAACCGAGGCAGATATCACTGCCGGCGCGCGGGCCGTCGTGACGGCAGCAGCCACCGAGGCCGGTCGCATCGCCGACGAGATCATCGGCACAGGGCCCCTGCCGGGCACACCGGACTGGGAGGCCGAGCAATCGACCGACCTGCCCGCACGGCGAAGCGTCGCGTGGCATCTGTTGAGCCTGCGTGTGCAACTCGCAGCCGGCCTCGATGGCATCGAAACCATTGTGGTGCTTCGGGTTCAGGGCACAACGTGGGCGACGATCGGAACGGCCGTCGGAATGTCGCGGCAGTCGGCTCACGAGCGGTGGGGTGCCCGATCAGCTGCGATTCTCGATCCCGTCGGCGACGGACTGCCCAAGGTCGTCCCGAACGACAGTCCGGCCTGAATTACAGCAGCATTCGTTCTGCACCCGCTGCCACGGCGTCCGCCGCTCGCTGAAGTGCGACAGACGACAGCGACCACTGCTGCCAGTACAGCAGCACGTCGTCGATCCCGTTGTCGTCGAAGCACTTCAGCGAGTCACGAGCCTGCAGATCGGGGATCATGCCCCAGCCGAAGCCGAGGTCGACAGCACGCGCGAAGTCGGAAGAAGCAGGCACCAGGTGACGCGGCGGCTCGTGTGGGTCGACACCGAAGCGCTGTAAGTAGTTGTCCTGCAATCGGTCGTCTGCATCGAAGACGACCACCGGAGCACAGCGCAAAGCTTGTGCCGTCACTCCCGCAGCGAACCACCGATCGATGAACTCCGGCGTTGCCGACGGCCGGTAGCGCATCGCACCGAGGCGTCGAACGGTGCAGCCACGAACCGGATCGGCCACGGAGGTTATTGCAGCGGAGACGATCCCGTCGTGCAGCAACTGCGCGGTCCGGTCCTGGTCCTGTCGATGCAGATCGAAGGTGGTGTTGCGCGCCAGTGGCGCGAGCGCGGGCAGCACCCAGGTTGCCAACGAATCCGCATTGACGGCAAGCGAAATGGGCGCAGCGACGCCGTCGTCACTCAGTTCTGCCCGCGTCTGCTCGGTGAGAGTGTCGATCTGGCGCGCCAAACGGAGCACTGCTACGCCCGACTGGGTTGCCACCACCGGCTTGCTGCGTTGAACCA
>NZ_NOZF01000134.1:0-68397 GCF_002258565.1 Rhodococcus sp. 05-2254-6 | reverse complement strand
GCGCCGCCTGCGACGATCCCGGCGAACATCAGCCATCCGTCCCGTGGCCCGATGTGCACTCGCAGGATGTCGGCGCCGTCGAGAACCTCGTCGAGTACGGCAGACGATGCGTCGTCGGCCACGACAAGACGAACGTCCGCCAATTCGATGCACCGACGGAGCTCGTTCGGAGCGAACCGATGATTGAGGGGAACTTTGACGAGTCCTGCTTTGAGCAAAGCGAATTCGAGCACCACGTACTCGACGTGGTTCTGCGCCACGTATGCGACGCGACTGCCCGGCGTCAGGCCGAGGCCTATAAAGGCGTTGGCCAAGCGGTTCGACGAGAGCACTAGTTCGGCGATGGTCAACCGATGCTGTCCGGCAATGTCTTCCGCAGCCACCTCGTGCCCGGGGCGACGTTGGATCTGACTCATCAACTGGACGACGGTCTGGGCGACCGCCGGTGACTGCGCACTCATCATCAACCTTGGCCGAAGCCGATTGGCATGGTCGCCAGTGACAGCCCGCCGTCGACCACGATGGTCTGGCCGTTGATGACAGCGCTCTGGGGAGAGCACAGGAACGCCATGACCTCGGCGACCTCGGCCGGTGTCGGGTACGCACCCGACGGGGTCTGCGCGAGCCACTGCTTCGCGTAATCGTCCCACGCGTCGCCTGCGTAGTAACGGAAGGAGTCGGTGTCGATCGGTCCTGGGCAGACTCCGATCGTGCTCACCCCGTTGGCGGCCAACTCGATCGCAAGGTACTTCACGATCGTCTCCATCGCAGCCTTGGCCGCGCCGAGGAGGCCGTGTCCCGGGAGGACGCGGAAGCTGTCCCAACCGCTGACAGCCATGACGCGACCGCCACGGTTCATGTGTGGCAGAGCCAGTCGAACCAGGTCGAGGAAGCCCTGCACCGTGATGCCCATGGTCTTCTCGATGTGACGTCCGTGAATGTCCATCAGCGGCTTGAACGCGCTGGCTGCGGCGTTGGCCACGACGACGTCGAGGGAGCCGAAGCGGTCGACCGCGTGTCCGATCATGGCCTCGACGGCGGCAGTGTCGGACACGTCCGCCTGCACAGCGAGTGCCTTTCCTCCCGCCGCTTCGATGGCATCGACGGTCTGGCTCGCGGCCTCGGTGTCGCGGCGGTAGTTGACGACGATGTTTGCGCCTTCACCGGCGAGACGCAACGCGAGTTGCTGACCCATTCCGCGGGAACCGCCGGTGATCAGGACCGTTTTGTCACGCATGGGGTGAACGACCTCTCGGTGTCGGATAGGAGAAACTCGTGATCGGAATGGCAAGGCGGCGCGTCATGAGCCCATCGTCAATCCTCCGCCGACGCACAGGGTCTGCCCGGTGACGTAGCTGGCACCGTCGCCCGCGAGATATGCGATCGCAGCGGCGATTTCGGACGGCTCACCCGCTCGACGCATCGGCACGCCCCTCAGAATGCTGCCCAGCACCCCACCGTCCGCGCCGTCACCGGATACCAGACCTTGCTCCTCGAGCAGGGGGGTGGCGGTGATACCCGGTGCCACTGCGTTGACGCGGATCCCGAAGCGGGCCCACTCACGAGCGAGCGACTTGACCAACGCGATGATGCCGGCTTTGGCCGCCGAGTAGACGGCTTCGCCGGAGGTGCCGACCGTGCCTGCTTCGGACGAGGTCAGCACGATGCTTCCGCCGCTGTCCTTCATCACGCGACCCGCGGCCGCCGACAGGTAGATCGCCGACATCAGGTTCACGTCGATGATGCGACGCCAGTAGTCCGGAGACTCGTCGAGGAACTTCGTGATCGCCGTCCACCCGACGGTGGAGACGACAGTATCCAGATGCCCGACGGCCTCGACGGCGGCCGCGACCAGTGCGTCGCAGGCCTCCGGGTCGGTCGCGTTCCACGACTGTTCCAGGTCGATGATCCCGTCCACTTCGGCGGCGAGTGCTGCCACCGACTGCGCATTGAGATCCGCCGCGACGACGCGAACTCCCGCGCCCGCCAATTCGATGGCGCTCGCGCGTCCGATTCCGGATCCCGCTCCCATCACCAGCGCGGTGCGGGTGCCGTTACGTTCTGTCATCGACGATTCTCCTGTAGAACTCGAATACGCTGGTCGGTCGTGGTCGCGGTCACACGCAAAAATATCATGATGCGTATTGTCTGACAATACTATTGCTGTTAATCAGCGAGTTCGTCGTGCGCCCACGACAGGGCCTCCACCACAGGTACGAGGCCGAGGCTCGTGCCGAGTTGGAGGATGACGATCTGTTCTATCTCCTCCAGCGTCGCGCCTGCATCCTTCGCGCGCGTGCAATGCACGCGGAAGCCTCCCTCGTTCCGCGTGACAGCAAAGCCCACCAGCAGACTGAACTCCCGCTGTTTCGGTTCGAGAGTGCCGTACGCGTCGGCGGCCACGCGCAGACCACGGAAGGCATCGGCAACGTCCGGCGCGGTTTCGCGAAGACGGTCCAGATTGGAGACGAACACATCCTGCTTGCTCAACGGGTAACGCACGTCCATCGAATTCACTCCTCTGTTCGTTGTGTGGCGGGGTCGGAACGGTCGATCGATCGCTTCAGGGCAGGCACGTTGTAGCCATCGGCGTATTCGGCGGCAGATTCCTGGATCGACGCTTGGGGTGCCCGCGCGTACAGCCTGCGGCGACTGACGAAAGTGCCTGCCTGCCGGTGTATTCGGACAGCCGACTCGACTGCGGTCACGAGCGAGACGGTTCCGTCGAGGAGCGGTGCACCGTCGACGTCGCGGATCCCCACTGCATTGAGGAACGCGGTCAGGCGACCACCCGCGGGGATGACCACCTCTGCCCCTTTGTCGAGGGACGCTCGCGCCGCCGCGACGAAGGAGTCGATCGCTTTCTCGCGCTTGCTGTCATCGGAGAAGCACGCATCGAGTTCGTGCGGAGTCAGGCCCATGCATTCGATGCTCGCGAGCCGGTCGCGCAATCCGTATCTGGCGACGTTCTCCTCGAAGCGACCGCCGAAGTAGGGATTGACTCCTACGAGCGAGAACTGACTGCCCATCATGCAGGCCGTCAACATCGAGGTCTCCCCGAGACCCAGCACCGGGATATCGACCATCGACCGTGCCTCGCGAAGCGCCGGATCGAGGATGTTGCCGATCGCCACCGCGTCGAAGCCGTCCTGTTCCGCAGCCACGACGGAGTCGAGGATCGACACCCAGTCGAGTACTTCGAAGAACCGAAAGCTGTCGATGCGACCGACCCGCGTGCCTCGGAGCTCGAACTCGACGTCCGGTGACTTCACCCCGTCGATATAGGTCCGCAGATACGGAAAGTAGTTGGGTGAGTATTTCTCCCGAGACATGCTCAGATACAGGATCTTTGCCACGTCAGACCACCCGCTCGAAGATCGCAGCCAGTCCTTGACCGCCGCCCATGCACATGGTCTCCATCCCGTATCGCGACTCACGTCGATCCATCTCCCGCAACAGGTTCGCGAGAATACGACCTCCCGTCGCTCCGATTGGGTGGCCGAGCGAGATGCCGGAGCCGTTGACATTGACGCGGTCCAAATCGGCGTTGCTCAACTCCCATCCGCGGAAGCAACCGATCACTTGAGCAGCAAAAGCCTCGTTCAATTCGATTAGATCGATGTCTTTCCAGGACAACGACGCCCGCTCGAGGGCCCGACGTGCCGCCGGAACAGGGCCGATACCCATCAGCTCGGGCTCAACGCCGGCCAGGGACCAGCTCACGAGCCGCGCCAACGGACGCAACCCGAGCTGCTCGGCCTTCCCTGGCGTCGTCACGATCGCTATTGCGGCCGCGTCGTTCTGACCGCTGGAGTTGCCGGCCGTGACCGACGCGCCGGGCAGGGTCGCTCCCATTATCGGTTTCAGCCGCGAGAGTGACTCGATTGTGGTGTCCGGGCGCGGATGCTCGTCTTGGGAGACGATGAGTGGCTCACCTTTCCGACCCGGAACGACTACAGGGATCATCTCGTCCTCGAACAGCCCGGCGTCGATGGCCGCAGCAGCGCGCTGCTGCGACCGCAACGCCCACTCGTCCTGCTGTTCGCGCGTGACAAAGTACTTCGCTGCAACGTTCTCGGCGGTCTCGATCATTCCGCCCCGAACTGGGTACCGCCGCCCTCCAGAATTGCTACGCGGGCTCGCGAGCCGATCACGGAGATCGGGCAGACCGCCTGAGTTCCATCGGGCATTCGGCATGTAGTACTCCGCTTGACTCATACTCTCGGCACCGCCGGCCAGCACCAGATCAGAGCCCCCGGTAGCGACCTGCATGCATGCGTACAGCACAGCCTGGAGACCGGACCCGCAGCGCCGGTCTATCTGTAGACCTGGCACTGACACATCAAGACCGGCGTCGAGTGCTGCAATCCTGCCGATGGCGGCTGCCTCGCCGTTCGGGTAGCCCTGGCCGAAGATGACATCGTCGATATCCTTCGCAGTCAGACCAGTGCGATCGACCAGACCTTTCATCACCGTCGATGCGAGGGACGTCACCGGGACGTCCTTGAAGATGCCTCCGTAGCGGCCCACCGGCGTACGGATCGGCTCGCAGATCACTGCATCGGTCATGCTTGTTCCTTTCACTGTTCAGACGCTCGCTTCTCCGCCATCAACCGCGATGGTCTGCCCGGTCAGAAAATTCGGTGCCGTGAGCGCCAGGTACGCCACGACGTTGGCGAGTTCGTCCGGCGTGCCCATGCGGTAGGCCGGAATGCGGCGCATGACCTTGGCCATGGCTGCGTCGTCGGCGCGGAGTTCGGCATTGATATCGGTTGCGAAGTAGCCAGGCGCAACGGCATTCATCTGCGCACCGAACCGCGCCCATTCCGCAGCGACGGACCGGGTGAAGTTGATGACGGCACCTTTGGACGCGCAGTACGCGGAATATCCAGGCCGGCCAAGCAACCCGAACACCGAAGCTACGTTCACCGCGCGACCGGAGCCAGCCAGAGCGAAACGTCGTCCGGCCTCACGACTGCACAGGAACATGCCGCGGACGTTGGTGTCGAAGATGCGGTCCCATTCGGCCTCGTCGAGATCGACAAGATTGACGCGGTTGGCGATACCCGCGTTGTTCACCAGCACGTCGATCCGGCCGAAGACTCTCTCTGCGTCCTCGAACAGTCCCGCCACGGAGTCGGAATCGGTCACATCCGTCACGCGCACCAGGGCGCGACCGCCCTGCGCTTCGATGGTGGACTTCACGCTTTCCAGCGGCTCGATCGATCTTCCGGCGAGGACAACCGGGGAGCCCTGACGCGCAACCTCCAGCGCTATCGCCTCACCGAGCCCTCGCCCAGCACCAGTAACGACTACTACCGAATTAGACATGCATGTAATATGTCTGACATCTAGTACCTTAGTCAAATGGATTCACAGAGGAGATACAGATCATGAGCCGACTCGCGCGAACAACGGGACTGACTGCAGAGCAGGACGAGATACTCGATGTCGTTCGACGCTTCGTCGAGAAGAAGATCATTCCCGTCGCAACCGAGTTGGAACATGCAGACGAGTATCCGACGGAAATCGTCGAGGGACTCAAGGACTTGGGAATTTTCGGACTCATGATCCCGGAGGAGTACGGCGGCCTCGGCGAGTCACTGCTGACCTATGCACTGGTGGTCGAAGAGATTGCCCGTGGCTGGATGAGCGTGTCAGGTGTCATCAACACCCACTTCATCGTGGCGTACATGTTGACTCAGCACGGCACCGAGGAACAGAAGCAGCGCTACCTGCCGCGGATGGCCACCGGCGAGGTTCGCGGCGCGTTCTCGATGTCCGAGCCCGGGCTCGGTTCGGACGTGGCGGCCATCTCCACCAAGGCCAAGCGGACGGCCGAGGGATACGAGATCACCGGGCAGAAGATGTGGCTGACCAACGGCGGCTCTTCGAATCTCGTTGCCGTGCTGTGCAAGACGGAAGACGGCTCCGACTCGGTCTACAGGAACATGACGACGTTCCTGGTGGAGAAGGAACCCGGATTCGGCGAGACCGCACAGGGCGTGACCATCCCCGGCAAGATCGACAAGATGGGCTACAAGGGCATCGACACCACCGAGATGATCCTCGATCACCATCGGGTGGACGAAACTCAGGTGCTGGGCGGCGACACCGGGAAGGGCTTCTATCAGATGATGGACGGCGTCGAGGTGGGACGCGTCAATGTGGGCGCGCGCGCAGTGGGAATCGCCAATCGCGCGTTCGAGTTGGGCGTCAAATACGCCCAGCAGCGCGAGACCTTCGGCAAACCGATCGCCCAACACCAGGCGATCTTGTTCCGCATCGCCGAGATGGCCACCAAGGTCGAGACCGCACACTCGATGGTGGTGCGTGCGGCTCGACTGAAAGATGCCGGAGAGCGGATGGACGTCGAAGCAGGAATGGCGAAGATGGTGGCCAGCGAATACTGCAATGAGGTCGTTCAGGCCTCGTTCCGCATTCACGGTGGCTACGGATACTCGAAGGAGTACGAGATCGAAAGGCTCTACCGCGAAGCGGCTTTCATGTTAATCGGTGAGGGCACGACGGACATCCAGAAGATCATCATCGGGCGCGCGATGCTCGCCGAGTACAAGATCTGACGCCGGTCGCGGCGGAACGATTGTGATCGTTCCGCCGTGCGGCTGGGTAAGCACATGCAGAACTGGACGTGGCCCTCGCGGGTCACGTCCAGTTCTGCTCGAATGCGGTGCCGCGTCAGACGGTCTTCGCGATGTACACGTCACAGGGGGCATGCGCGGCAACGGCACTGGCGACACTGCCGAGGACCCGTGCCAGACCCTGAGTTCGTCGATTTCCCACGACGATCAATTCGGCGTCGAGCCGGGTGGCCTCGTCGACCAGTGCAACCGCGGGACGGCCCTGCACCACGGACGTCGTCACACGCGGGGCAATGACTCGAAGCGCGACGGCTGCGTCACCGACGATCGCCTCCGCGAATTCACCCGACGTCACGAGCGACGATCCGGGCCTGTCGGGGAATTCCTTCACAGCGCCGCTGTCGACGGCGTTCACGAGATGAAGTCTCGCTCCTAGGCTGTGTGCGATCTCGGCCGCCCGGCGGGCCGCTCGCATCGAGGCGTCGCCACCGTCCACTCCGACAACGATGATGCTTACCACGGTCGCTCCTGATTCTGACCAGCGAAAGGTCGATTGATGAAAGGTGTTGCAGCGGTTACATTCCGCCGTCGACCGCGATGTCCTGGCCGGTGATCATGTCGGCCTGCGGTGTGGACAGGAAGACGGCGAGGTTGGCGATGTCGACCGCAGCGATCCGACGTTTCATGCTCTGGTTCTCGATCACCCAGTCGTGGTATTCCTGCTGCTTGTCGCCACGGTCGCGGTATTCGGCATCCGAGAGGACGGCACCCGGCGAGATGCCGTTCACGTTGATGAGGTAATCACCCAGTTCGCGGGCCATGCCCTTGATGAGTCCGTACATTGCACCCTTGGACGCGATATACGGCACGTAGCCGGTCCACCGACCCGTGAGGGTGAGGGACGTGATGTTGACGATCTTGCCGTAATTCTTGGCCTTCATGTGCTCAGAGCACACGCGCGACAACACGAATACAGCCGAGGAGTTGACCCTCACCTGATCCTCGTACTCCTTGATGGTGAACTCGGCGTGCGGCTTGAAGATCACCAGCGCGGCGTTGTTGACCAGTACGTCGACCCCGCCGATCTCGTCGGCCAGGGCCTTGACCGAGGTCTCGATGCCGGCCAGGTCAGCGAGATCGCACCCGAAGTAGCGGATGCCCTCGCCGATACCGTCGAGCGTCTTCTGCGCATCGGGTGCGTCGGGACGATCCAACGCGATGACGGTGGCCCCCTCCTCGACATACCGGCCCACAAGAGCCTGGCCGATGGTGCCCAGAGCGCCCGTGATCAAGACGTTCTTGCCTGTCAGTGAACCCACGATTCTTCCTTACGTCGTTCTGTGCCCGAAGCCGCCGATCAGTGAGTTCGGCGTCCGGGTGGTCATAATGTATAATGTCAGACAGTTATACCGGCGTCAACAAGAGCGCCGACGACCGCCGATCTTGGCGTTCAAACACAGAATAGGTTACGGTCTTACATTTGACGTCCAGTTTCGATTTTGGCACACGCACGGAGGCTTGAAGTGAAACATTTCGGACAGCTCTACATCGGTGGTCAATGGATCGCACCCAGCGGTGACGGCACCCGCACTCTGGTCGATCCGACGTCCGAGGAACCGTGGGCCACGGTGGCCTCCGGAGGTGGGGTTGCCGATGTCGATCACGCCGTGGCAGAAGCGAAACGCGCGTTCGCGAGCTTCTCCAAGACCACCGTCGACGAACGCATCGCATTGATCGATCGAATCATCGCCGCGTACGAGCGCCGCGAGCCACAACTCGCTGAGCTGATCGCCCAGGAGGTGGGTGTTCCGGTCTCCTTCAAGGCGCAGGTGACCGGGCCCGCGGGGCACATGAAGGTTGCTCGCGACCTCATCCGCGGCTACTCGTTCCAGCACGAGTTGGCCGACACCCTCGTCAGGCGCGAGGCCATCGGTGTGTGCGCTCTGATCTCACCGTGGAACTGGCCTATCCAGACGTCGGTCATCAAAGTGATCTACGGAATCGCCGCCGGCTGCACGATGGTGCTGAAGCCGTCGGACGCCTCCCCCGCGTCCGGTGTCGCGCTGGCCGCGATCATGCACGAGGCCGAAACGCCTCCCGGTGTTTTCAACCTGATCGTCGGTCGAGGAAGCGTCGTGGGCGATGCCCTTTCGCGCCACCCCGATGTCGACATGGTCTCGTTCACCGGTTCGACCGGCGCCGGCGTCAAGGTCGGCGAGTCGGCGGCTCGCACCATCAAGCGCGTCTGCCTCGAACTCGGCGGCAAATCGGCGAACATCGTCCTGACCGACGGTGACCTGGAGAAGGCTGCGCGGTGGAACGTACAGAGGGGCTTCTCCAACACCGGCCAGTCATGCCACGCACCGAGCCGGCTTCTCGTGCACGAGTCGCAGGTGAAGGACATCATCCCGTTCATAACGGACGAGATCGGTCGGATGCGCCTCGGCGACCCCCGAGACCCTGCCACGACCCACGGTCCGCTCGTGCACGCCCAGCAATACAACAGCGTGCAGAACCACATCGAGACAGGACTGAACGAGGGCGGAAGTCTGGTCGCCGGCGGCTTGGGCAGAGCAGACGGCTTCGATCGTGGATTTTTTTGCAAGCCAACCGTTCTCGCGGACGTGGATCGCGAGATGACCCTTGCCAAGGAAGAAATCTTCGGCCCGGTGCTCGTCGTCATGCCGTACCGAACCGAAGCGGAGGCACTCGACATCGCGAACGATTCGATCTTCGGCCTCGGCGGCTACGTCTTCAGCGAGAACCGCGACCGCGGTTACGAATTCGCCTGTGGAATCCGTGCGGGACGGGTGTCGTTCAACGGCGCGAACACCAATTCGGTGACGCCCATGGGCGGCTACAAGCAGTCCGGTATCGGTAGGTCGATGGGCGAGTACGGTCTTGAGGAGTACCTCGAAGTCAAGTCCATCTACGGCTTCGACGGAGAATGACACCTCACTCGCGGGGAATGCGTTCCCCGCGAGTGAGGCTCCTGGTGACCGCCACACCGAAGAGAAGTACGAGCGAGATCGCGACGACCACCCAACCGGTGTGACGAATGCCGTCGTCCCCCACGCTGGGGCCCGCGGTGAACTGCAGAACCACGGCGGCCAGGTTCGCTCCCAGGAATTGCACCGTGCGATACATCCCCATGGCGGTTCCGACTTCCTCGAGGGAAGTCGCGGAGTTGACCATGTTCTGGTTGCTCAGGTTGTTGAACCCGCTCGGAACGCCGAGGACTGCGGCGACCAGCAGCACCACGACGAGGGGTGCCGTCGTCCGTTCCACGATCGCCAGGAGCAGTCCCCCGGCGGTCAACGCGACTGACCCGACCGTGAGCGTGATTCGAGGACCGTACCGCCGTAACACTTTCGAGGCGACGTACGTCGACAGGATTCCCACCGCGGCGACCGGCAACATCGTAAGGCCGGTCTGAGTCGCGCTCATGCCACGTTGGTATTGCAACCACTGGGGAACCGAGAAGAACACCGAATAGAACGCGACGTAGGTGAGCAAGGTCCGGACCAACGTGGCGCTCAACGAACGATTGTGAGCCAGCGCCCGCACATCGATGAAGGGCTCATCGGTATGCCATTCTCGGACGACGAAAAGGACCAGGGCGGTCGCCGGAACAGCGAGCAGGAACCACGGCGGCGATCCCCCGGCCGACAGCAGGAACATCATGACGGTGGATGTGAGCACGACGAACAGGCCGACTCCGAGCAGATCCAGCGAACGAAGCAGGCTGCGTCGCGAATCACTTTGTCGTGCTGTCGAATCCGGAGCGACGTAGCGAAGTACTGCAGCTCCGCTGAGGGCTATGACCGGCAGGTTGATCCATAGGATCGATTGCCAGCCGAACGTTCCGACCAGCAGTCCGCCCACAGTAGGACCGAGGGCCGCAACGGATTGACTGCACAGGACGAGCGTCAACAACGCAGATTTCGGATCGCTCCGGTGACGATCGGCGTAATCGCGAATGATCGTCATCGCGTTCGGAAAGTGGGTGGCCATCCCGATTCCGAGCAGCACATACGCGGCGATGAGCCAGTTGATATCGGGCGCGAAGGACCCTACGACCGTCGCGACGCCGACGATCCCCAGACCCACCAAATAGATCCTCCGCGCTCCGAAGATCGTGCCGAGCTTTCCGCCGATCGGAGCGGAAACCGCTGTGGCGATATACATCCCGGAGATCAACCAGGATGCTCCCGCCGGCGAACCGAAGTGCGTGACGATAGCGACCATCGCCACCGCGATCATCGACGAGTTCAGCGGCTGCAGCACGCTCGCCGAAGACGCGGAGATACTGACCTTCGCCGGTACCGCCGCCCCGAGGGCTCTCTCTGTAGAACTCATCGAGCGAAGCAACTCACGCTCGATGTACGACCTTCGCCGAATCGGATGCGTCGGTCTCTTCGGTACCCCCCGGCACCGCGGAACTGGGCAGACCGTAGACGGACGACCGCAGATCGGTGTTCTTCGTTTCCGGCACAAGCCACACGCCAACCAGTCCGATGAGGCCGATTCCCGCCATCGCGTAGAAGGCTGGAGCGACCGGATTTCCGGTAGCGCTGATCAGTGCTGCTGCGATGAGCGGCGTGGTGCCACCGAAGAGAGCCACGGAGAGGTTGTACGAGATTCCATGGCCACGGCACCGAAGCGCCGTCGGAAAGATCTCGACCATTCCGGTGAACATCGCCGCTCCGTACATCGACAGGCCCATCGAGAGAAGTGCCTGTCCGACGAATGCGCCGGCTACCGTTCCTGACCCGGCAAGTGCGAACGCGGGATACGCGGCGACGAAGAGCCAGATCGCTCCGGCGTAGTACATCGGTTTGCGTCCGAGCCGATCGCACAGCTTTCCCATGACGGGAAGTAGTGCCGCGAGAACCATGATGGCCGCCATGTTCGAGAGCAACGCACTCGTGGCCGGTACACCTCCATGGCTGACCACGAAGGTGTACATGTAGCCGCTGAGCAGATAAGCGCCGATCGCGTACGGCGGCTGCAGCAAGATGACCAGAAGCATGGACTTGCGCGTGCCGAAGGCTCCCCGCATCGCGCCGGACACCGTCCCCGCGTTCTCCGGAGTGTTCATCTTCTCGTACTCCGCTGCGGCCTCGACGAACTCGTCGGGATCCTCCAACGTCCGGCGCAGCACGTAACCTACGACGGCCACGACTCCACCGAGGATGAAGGGGATTCGCCATCCCCACGCTTCGAATGCTTCTTCTCCCAACGCCGACCGAAGGCCGAAGATGATCGCAGCCACCGCGGCCACAGGCCAATACGAGAACGACTTCACCGTCCCCATCCAGGACGCTCGTTTCGTCGCGGGAGCCGACTCCACGATGTAGCTCTCGACGCCTGTCGTCTCGCCTCCGATCGACAGTCCCTGCAGCAATCGACAGAAGATCAGAATGAGTGTCGCGGCCAGGCCGATGGACTCGTAGGTGGGAATCATTCCGATGAGCATCGTTCCGACACCCATCAGCACGACGGTCCAGGACAAGACGGCGAGGCGGCCGAACTTGTCACCTACGTACCCAAAGAATGCGCCGCCGAACGGCCTCGCAACGAATGAAAGTGCATACACGGCGAAGGTTCCCAGGATCGCAGCCGCTGGGTTTCCTGCCGGGAAAAAGTGAATCGCGATGGTCGGTGCCATCAGCGCATATACCGAGTAATCGAACTGCGTACCGATCTCACCTATCGCCCCGCCGAGCTTCTTTCGACGGTCACTGTCTTTGTGCGACTCGGTCATTCGCTCTCCTTTTGTTCTGCGACGAGAACCCCTGCCGGCTCAGGGCCTCTTTGATTGCGGCACAGATGGGTTCGCGTGATGCAACGGACGGCACATCCAGATACATGCTGTATCAGCAGGATCTGTATGTCAATAATGACGTTAGATAATTGTCATACGTTTTGACGTCAAGGGCATGAGGCACAGCAGGCGGGGTACAGAAAAGCCCGTGGTCACCCGATATCTGATCGAATACTGGGCGAGCAGGTGGGGTGAAACCGGTCGGACACGGACCGCAATTCGACGCGGCTGCGATTCGACGATCGGCACTGGGCTTCCGTCCACTGAACTGCCGGCATCGCAGTCGTGAGAACTCCCTTTACGGGGTTGCCGGTACATCGAAGGTCGGTGCCGAATCCTTCGGCCCTGCAGAGGGTGTGCGTGCCCGGCGCCGTACGAGTCCCACGCCGTACGTGATGGACATCAGGCCGACACCGGCAGCGATGAAATACGGCGCGACGTTCGGATTGGCACCGACGGTGCTACCCACCACCAGCAAAATGGTCACCCACAACGCCGCGGCGGCAAAATTGCACAGCGCGAAAGTTCGGAACGCCATCGGGGAGGCCGCCGCCAACCGCGGACCGAAGGTTCTGGTTCCACCGAACAGATGACTGGCGATGGAGGCGACAGTGGCATGGCGATCGAAACCGCGCTGCGCCCGCCTGACAAAACCCGATGAAGACATCCTCTTCGGAGGAAGGGGCATCGAACTCGCGCCACCACGTCGGCGGCGTAGCAAGAAGGCTGTCTGCGCACCTCCGGACGACGCCAAGACCATCACCACTGCCGCAACGATCGGATCCACGCGACCGAGCCCGACGACCGACCCGACGATCAGCACGGTGCTGGTGCCTGGGAGGACGAGACCCACGAGCAGCGCAGACTCCGCCAACAGGACAACTCCGGCTGCACCGAGAAGATACGGCGCACAGACTCCGGCCAGGCAGACGAGAACAAGTCCGATATCGGGCACGGCCCCAACCTTTCAGTTGCATACGCCTAGCGGAGTGCGAGGTATCCAGCGCTGCCTTGCAGTGATGCTGGTTGTTGACGTCACCGGACTGGTCTGTCGGCACGCTCAGAAAGGACAGCGGATTTAGAGGACCAACGAATCCACGTTGCGCGAGCTGAACCCGTCGAATTCGTGACAGGACCAGCATTGCACGCGAACCCCAAATATGCGACGTTGCGACGGCGCCCCCGCGAAAGGTGTACAGATAGGGCATCGTTCATTGCCGCAACTGGCTCTACGCTCAGCTCATGGACAACAAAGCGGAGGTACGCGAGTTCTTGATGACCCGCCGAGCAAAGGTCTCGCCGGACGATGCGGGCATAACAGGCGGTGGGAACAGGCGTGTGGCCGGTCTGCGACGTAGCGAAGTTGCTGCTCTCGCCGGTTTGTCCGTCGAGTACTATGCCCGCATCGAGCGCGGCGCGATCGGCGGCGCGTCGTCCTCCGTACTCGACGCGCTATCGCGCGCATTGCGACTCGACGATACCGAGCACGCACACCTTCTCGACCTTGCGCGTGCTGCGGATGGCGTCCCCACGTCCGGACGCCCACGCCGAAAGACCGTGCGCGCCGCTGCCCCTCGGATAAGCCTCCAGTGGGCACTGGATTCGATTACCGACGGCGTTGCTTTCGTACGCAATCAGCGACAGGATCTTCTCGCCACGAACAATCTGGGCAAAGCGTTCTACGCGCCGATCATCGGAGACGGTGGGCGAGTTCCAAATCTTGCACGTTTCCAGTTCTTGGACCCGGTATCCCGCGAGTTCTACCCCGATTGGGATGCATTTGCTCAGATGTGCGTGTCGATCATGCGAGCCGAAGCCGGGCGCGATCCACACGATAAGGGGCTGCAAGATCTGGTGGGAGAACTCTCGACACGAGACGAGACGTTCCGAACATTATGGGGCGCACACAACGTTCGCTCGCACGGCGCTGGTAAGAAGCGCTTCAATCACCCCATCGTCGGCGAGGTTCATCTCGCCTACGAGGAACTCGTCATCACCGCTGATCCCGGTTCCATCCTGATGGTCTACACAGCGGAACCAGGTTCTCCGAGCGCCGAACGACTGCACCTCCTCGGCTCTTGGGCCGCCGAACACAGCCCGAGCAGTGGTCAGTCCTGAGGTAGCTTGTCTAGACGCTGCCTGAATTCGTATCCAGCTTTGCCGCAACGAAATCGGATCGGTACAGTTGTTCCCTTGGCCACTCGGCGACCTATCGTAGAGAACCGCGTCGTGCACCCGCCCTGCGACTGTAGGACGGGTGCACCGACAGATCTCGTAACGTCAGTGGGCGATTCAGTCCGATCGAGTAACGGTCACCGTCACGCTGCCATAGATCGCGCCGACAATGTCGGGTCCGGTCTCGTCCATGCTCCCCAGGATGACAATCCCTGGGAAGTAGCTCTGGTCACCGTAGTAGAGCACGAAATCGTTCCCCGGGGCATAGTACCCGATGTCACCCGGATTCGGGTCCGCCCCCGAAGGTGAACCCTCGGTTGTCAATTCGGCAGGCAGCGGCCCGGTCTTTTCCACAGAACCGTGATCGGCCATGGGGACTGTCAAAGGAAGCTGAGCCAGCAGGTCGCGGCTCGACGCGCTGCCGTTCAGCGTTCCACTCACCGTTCTGTCGCCTACCTGAATTTCGACGCGCATGGATTCTCCATTCTCTGTCGTGACGCTCTCCTCGCTGGTCGTCGCAGCATCCGCGGTCCGTGACCGGTCAGAAGCTCCCGACGGTGCAACGTCAGTGGCATCGGTTCCCCCGGAGCAGGACGCAAGTGCAAGGACGCACATCAGTCCGACCGCGGACGACACCCCGCGCATTCTGGATCGGTCCCCGGTTGTCGTGCCCGCCTCCCTCACGAGCTGGAGTGACGTTCGTAGGTCACACGAAACCCGTCGGCCGGATCACTCGGCGTCAGGACCAACGTGTCGCCATCGACCTCGAAGTTTCGATCGAGTGACTGCCCGATCAAGTCGCGCGCCAACGCCGATTCGACTGTGATGGTGAATGTTCCGGCATCCGAATCTATGGTCAGGTCGCCGTAGAACGCCTCGTATCCCTGCACCGTCAGAGCCGTGTCAGGCGCCTCGGTGTCCGGATTCATGGCCTGGACTGACACGGTGTCACTGGTGAAGGTGATCTGTCCCGAATACGGAACCGTCTGTAGATCACCCTCGGTGCCGACCTCGAGCGAGGTCATGCGCCACTCTCCGATCAGAGGGTCGCTACCCGCACCGTCCGAGCTCTGGGAACACGCGACGACCGAACCCATCAACCCCAATGTGACGGCCCCGGTGAGTATTTGCTTCTTCATTGTCCTACCTCGAGTGTGAGAAACGTTGTCCCTCCACACGGTAGGTGTACAAATCGGGCATTGGGAGTCCCTGCCAGGGCACCTATCGCAATCTTCGGGCCGCTCACGCACCGACCGATCAGTCTGTAAAGGCCGGCCGCGCGGGACATTCGAGCGCCGGTTTAATCGGTCCGGTGCGGTCAATGGATTGATATCCGGCGGCATCGGACCACCGTCGCCAGCGACCGCCCCGTCCGGCAGCCGGATGCCGGACATGCCTCCGCGCCGATACGTGCAAGTTCCAACTAGCGGTTGACGAAAGCACCGGATCGACTACGCGCCGTGGCCAGTAAACTCCTAGAGCAATCGAGACATCCGCACCGTTGCCCGTGACACGACCACCATCGTGTCCGCTCTCTCAGCCGGTACCAAGTCATCCTTCGCGAGAACAGCTCCGACATTTTCCTGCAGAACAGCGACCTGATTGCGCAGTCCGTTGCTGACGTCCTCCACGAGAGTCCTCCGTCCAAAACGCCGTTTCGAGACGCTCAAGCATTCCATCCATCGTGTCGGCGACAGAAGCACGTAGCTCGTCGCGCGGACCGCGCGCTTTCATTCGCCTCGACAGATCCCTTCCACTGAGATCGAGATCAGTGAAGCAGTGACCGAGCGATTGGCTGCCGAAGTAGCTCAGCGGCCCTCGTACTCGTCGTCGGTGATGTGTTCGGCCCAGGTCGTCGTAGTGGCGGGATCCTCGCCGTTCTGAAGCATGGCGATGTGCTCCATGTAGACGCCCGGAGCTGCGGCGTGCCAGTGCTCTTCACGGGGAGGGGTGTACAGAGTCTGCCCGGGGTGCACCTCGATGATGGTTCCGTCGCGGCTTCCGAATCGGGCAATTCCTTGCGTCACGCGCAGGTATTGGCCGTTCTCGTGGGAGTGCCATGCCGTGCGAGCGCCTGGGGCGAAACGAACCGTCGCGACGACCATGGTCTGACTCGACTCGTGCGGGAGCGCGATCGGATCCAGCCAGACATCACCGGCGAACTGGGCTGCGGGGTTCTTCGTGGTGGAAACTGGGGGTTCGATATTCACAATTTCACTTTCTATCGATCGAATCATCCGAATGCTTTTGTAGCTCAGCCTTTTTCGGCATTATCCTGGTCGTCGAACATCTTCTTCACAACACCCATCGCCGCCATCCCCTTGGGCCAGCCAGAGTACAGCGTGACGTGCGTGATCGCCTCGATGAGCTCGTCTTGCGTGACGCCGTTCTCGATGGCGCGGCCGAGGTGGAACCCGAGCTGCTCGGTGTCACCGCCGGCCGTAAGCACAGCCACCGTGAGGAGGCTTCTGTCACGGGCGGCGAGTTCGGTCCTGTTCCAGACATCGGCAAAGAGCATGTCGTCGGTGAGTTCGGCGAGCTTCGGGGCGAATTCTCCGAAGATCGCCCGCCCACCTCCTACTTGCTTGGGTTGGTCTGTCACGGCGTTCCTTCCTGGGCGATGTCACCAGCATGGCGCGAAAGACCCGAGGAAGGAAGGCACTACCGAGGAGCGCACCGACAGGGCATCGTTCACTGCCGGGCCTAGATCCCGCTGCGCACCGAAGCGCCCTGCTGCCCGATCCAGACAGCTACGTCAATCGAAGACGAAAACGCCCTTACCTATTTCACGTCGATCGAACAGCCGGTATGCACGTTCAGCTTCCGAAATCCGGAACTCGTCTGTGAACAGTGCCTCGATGTCGAGGCCACGCTCCGCCACGAACGCTGCGCACTCCTCTTGGAGGTTCTTGCTGAACGTGAGCGACCCCACGATTGTCTTGTGAAGGTGAATCAGTTCGTCACTGCTTATCTCCAAGGGTCCGAAAACACCTACCATGCACGCAGTCCCCCACTGCCGAATGGAAAGGACTGCTTGTTGTCGCACGGTCGCGTTGGCGCTGCACTCGATAGACTTGTCTGCACCTTCGCCGTCGCTGGTAAGTGCACGAACGGCGTCAACCGCGTCCACTTCGGCGGAATTGATGGCGAAATCGGCACCAAACCGCTTCGCCATCTCTAGTCGTGCCGAATCGATATCCACAGCAATGACGCGAGCACCGAATGCTTTGGCCAGCAGTGTCGCACTCAACCCGACCGGACCCTGACCGAAGATCGCGACCGTGTCGGTAGCGTTCAAATCGATCCTTTTGATTGCCGCGAATGCGGTACCCGTTCCGCACGAGATTGCAGCTCCGGTCTTGAACGACAACGATTCGGGCAGTTTGATCAGCGTGTGCGCAGGGACCTTCATGAAGTCAGCATGTCCGCCGTCACCGTTGAGACCCCCGTATACGATGCGGCCGTTCGGGCAATACTGTGTCCAGCCCGAGCGGCAATACCGACATGCGCGGCACCCGTCGTAGTGATGCACCATGACACGATCCCCCACCTGTGCCTCGGTGGGTCGAACCGCATTTCCTACCGACTCGACAACACCGCTCGGCTCATGACCTTCGATCACCTGTGCGTCCGCGGGCCGCTGCGGGCTGTGCAAGTGATGCAGGTCGCTACCGCACATACCGGAGGCCTTGACCCGAATTACCACTTCGTCCGGACCTGGCACTGGATCCGGTAGGCGACGAACCTCGATCTTGTTCTCGCCCAGAAAAACTACAGCATCCATTTCGTGGCTCCCCTGTGTGGTTTACGGTTCAGTGGCCGGTTCGCGTGCGTACGACCGACACGTCGGTATCCTTTGCCGGCCCAGAGTCGGCTTCTTGACCATCGCCGGACCGAGCCTCCTCGGCTATCTGGCTGAGAGCTTCTCGAGAAGTGTCGACGCGGGCAACGGCGTACATCAGGGTCGCGATCACATACAAGCCAGAAAGAGCCAGGATCACCCCGACGATTCCGAAGTGGGAGTACAACCAAAGAACGATGAACGGGGAGAAGATCAACCCCACACGACCGACGGTCTGAGTCAATCCGCCGCCCCGAAAACGGAAAGCGGTCGGAAAGAACTCAGGCACTGTGCCCAGACACATCGTCAAGAACGATGCAGCCATCGCGACCAGGATGAATCCGATGACAACGATCAGCGCAGGCTGCTGCATAAAGGGATAGATACCGGCGAAAATCGCAGCTAGCGTTCCGAAGATCACGATGCTGTTTCGACGACCGATGCGGTCCGCGATCAGAACACACAGCAACGGCCCCACGACATACCCGGACATGATCGCAGCGTTGAAGCCTAGTGATCGAGACACGGTAAGCCCCTGTTCGACGAAGAACGTGGGCATCCAACCCGTGATTACGTTGGAACCGAACAGGCAAATGACAGTGAGGAACAGCGCCATTGCCGTCCGTGCGACCACTGGTCGGGAGAACAACACCGTGATCGGCACCCACTCCGCCTTCTCGCTGACCGGGGTCGACGCCGCATTGGAGCTCGACGATGAGTCGATCAGGGTATTCGGGGTGCCGTTCTGCCTTTCGATCTCCTGCATGACCGCTTCGGCTTCCTCGTACCGCCCGCGTGACTCCAACCACCGCGGCGACTCCGGCATCGAACGGCGTAGCCACCACGCAACGAGCGCACCGACGCCCCCGATCACGAACATCGCGCGCCACGAGAATGTGGGAATTACCAACCAACCCAAGACAGCGGAAACTGTCACCCCCAGTCCGCCGAAGAAACCGAGGATTCCCAAATACCGACCACGACGAGCACGCGGAATGAATTCGGTGATCATTCCGTAGCAGATGACGTATTCGGCACCCATTCCTATACTCATGAGAAAGCGCAGGGCTATGAGAATTTCCATGTTGGGTGCCAATGCGGCACACAACGCCAACACCGCGAACAGACCCAGGTTGAACTGAAATGCGAAGCCTCGGCCGACACGGTCACTGAGCCAACCCGCAAACGCTGCTCCGATTGCCAGTCCCGCGAACGTGAACGACAAAAACAGAGAATTCAGTTGCAGCGTCGAAAATCCAGTCGGCAGCATCGAGGCAAGTACTGCAGCCGAAAGCTTGTTGTCGAACGCATCCCAGAACATTCCGAGCCCGACCAGAATGATCATGCGTCGATGAAACTTTCCCATCGGTAGGTTGTCGAGGCGTCTGCCCGCATCCACGCGTGTACTCACTGCCCCGCTCCCCTCAGCACCGGGTCGGTACCGAGACCGAGGAGCCACGCGCCTTGCATGGCTTGATCGACCGGACATGTTCGAAATTGGGTTTCCACAGCAACATACCTTTGGTTGGTGTTTCTATTTGTCGGACGCAAACCGATCGCCGGGTGGTCTTCGCCAACTCGTTCAGCAACACCATCCCGCCGACCGAAACCTGTTGCGAAGAGCACCATCGATCGAGAACCTGCAATCTTCCGCGATTCGTTCCTGATCGAACTCCGCAGCAGACAGATTCGCCGCACAACGCGACCAACGACTACAACCTCTCCGCCGATACGCTCGGCAGAAACCGGCGCGATGTGGCACCTGGTCGCGTGCAATGTCATGGTCCTTCATGTTGTACGAATCACTCTGGGCTCGTTGACCATTAAGTCGTCACAGCTCGTTCATGTCCAATACCGAAAGCCGATTTGACATATAGATCAGAGCGATAATTAGCGGCGAACTACTGGTCGAGTGAGGTACCGAACGCAGCAGATGCGCTTCGCGTCCTCTATTTCGGTCGGTCACAGCCGCTGAATCGATGGATCTGTGGTGCCGACGGCCGACCGAGCACAAGGCTTGGCCAGCGATCACCCACACGCGCTTCAGCCACTTCCGAGTAAAGAAGTGCGGATTTACGTGCAGGCGTGCCGACCGGGTCCGCGCCCGACTTCTCGATCACCGGACGATTCACCCGAAGGCAACAGCTTCATTGCGAGGCTAATGCCGCACGTCCGTCTCGCACACGGTGGCATCGACATTGCTCGCTCGGCTGCATGGTGCATCCAGTCGCCATACTCGAGCGAGAACTCCTGCCGGACGTGCCATTGGAATACCGTCGAATTAGGCGTGGATGTACCCGCATGGTGCCAAGCAAGAAGGATTGCCCCGAAAGATGTTCAGCTGCTGAGCTTTCGAGTTTCGACTGCTGCTATTCGAGAGGCTGCAGCACCGACGCCACTGCAGGACTCAGCGGGTGAGGGTGCCAAGGGTCGCGACGGCGAATGCCTGGGCGGCGTGATCCCACTGCCCCAGCAAACCGAGCAGGTTCTCCCCGTCCGCACGATACGACGGCAACTCACGTTCCAGAATCTCCAGAACGCCAGTTCGCAGCTCCGTGTTGAAGTTGATTTTGCCAACGTTCATCGTTGTCGCCCTGACCAGATCGTCTGCGGGGATTCCCGACGCCCCGTGCAAGACGAGTGGTATCGAGGTGCGAGAAGCGACGTTGCGTAGAACGTCCCATCTCAACTGTGGATCGCCGCTGTATCGGCCGTGAACGTTGCCCACTGCAACGGCGAGTAGCTGAGCACCGGTCCGATCCACGAAGTCCGCGACCAACTCCGGATCAGTGAGGCGGGCATCGGACGCCTCGGTGCCGGACGCGACGTGAGCACGGTCCTCGTCGCCGGCAAGACCACCCAACTCTGCCTCCATCACGATGTTGGGGCCGATGAGCTCGCGTGCCGCTCGAACCAACGCAATGTTGTCCTCGTACGCCAGCGAAGAACCGTCTACAAGAACGGAATCGGCTCCCGCCGCCACGGCGGAGGCGATCATCTCCAAGTCTCCTGCGTGGTCCAACTGTATTGCGACAGGAACGCATGCTCCGTCTGCGAGACCTCGAAGCGCCGTTATCAGCCGGCGACCTTGCTCGGTCGCTGCCGATTTGGGGGCGACCAACAACGTCGTTCCGAAGCCGGAGGCCTCCGCAGCCGCAACAACGGCGAGCGCCGTCGTGAAGTCGTAACAGGTGAACGCCGGCACCGCCGACCCATGCGTCAGGCTTGTGGAGACCAGATCATCGAGTCGAGTACGCATCAGAGGACGCCTTCCCAAATCCCGGCAATCGAACCCGGTTTTAGACCTACCCGTAACTTCGTTCCGCGATAAGTGCTCACGCTTGCCCCTCGACTTCTTGGTGGAACTTGCTACTCAGCTTTCGAGTGACGTCGACCAGTGACAGATCGTCGCCGACGTTGCCAGGGAAGACGACGTACGGGATACCCCGGCCGGGCCCCTCGGCTGGCTCCCACAACGAGACAATGCCGGGCAGCATCGGCCCACGAACGATCGCGTGGCGGATCTCCATCCCGTGTGCAGCAACGTCGGAGGATGTAATGCCTCCTTTGGCGATGACAAATCGAGGTGGGAAGGCTTCGAGGGTCCGCTTCACTACAGCAACCACCGCCGCCGAGACGGTACGAGCGATTTCCAGACTTGACGACGGGTCGTCGGTCTTGACGAGCGATCGGCAGGTGTGGACGATGACATCGCTGCCATGCAGGCCATCGACAACATCGGCGACGATAGCGTCGACATAAGGGTTGTCGAGCGCCTGGCGACCGGCAAGCAGTAGTTGCTCGACATCGATTTCGATGACACGAGCCGATCCATGAGCCGCTGTGAGGGCGTTGAGCTGACGTGTGGTGATAGCGACATGCGAGCCCACCACGATCAATCCGCCAGCGTCGGCGGAAGTGTTGCCCGCGTATACATCTTCCGAGACCAGTGCGGAACGAATCTCTTGGCCGATGCGTGCACGGACGAACGGCGGACCGACTCGGTAGAGCAACTTCTTTCCGCGGCGTTCGGCTTCCAGCAGTCCCAACGCCAGCGCTCGAAGGTCGTTCTCGGTGACGACGTCTGCGACGATCGGAGTCGAATTCGATGCAGGCTCGATTGCATCGGCGATAGCTTTGGCCGAGATGAGCGGGTCCTGCGCTGCCGCACCCGCTCGAATCACATTCAAATCCAGAACGATCACGGACTGTGCGGGAAGTCGACCGTCCGACTTCTCTTCGATGTACTCGGGCAACGACGAGTGTACGAAGCCGAAGCTGGCATCGTTGGCGAACTCCGTTTCCCCTACGGGAATCAGTTTTCCGGTCTCGGTGCCCGTAGCGCGCATGTAATGAACTCCACCGATGGTTATCCGCCCTGCGTCGGGAAACGCGGGTACCACCACAACGCCATCGGTGCCATCACCGGTTACTGCGGCCACGGTGGCGGCGATGACGTCGGGCTCAAGCGGAAAATGTCCACGCAGGGTCGAATCACCCCGACTGACGAACGACAGAGTCAAGTCTCCGCCGACGGTGGCCACTGCTGTCAGCGCGTTTCGTACCGCCTCCTCGTTCCGAGCAGCGGCCTCTGCCGGGCTCAGGCTGCGAGTGTTGGTCAGTACGTAGACGGCGGGCTTGGTTCCCTCGTCTCGAATGCGGTTGAAGGCCCAGTCGAAATCACTCGGTTCCCAGCTAGTGAGTACCGGTACGTCCCACACGGACTGAGTACCTGTGGGGTCATCGTCAAGAACGACCAACACGCGAGGACTATCTCCGTCGTGCGCAATGTTCTCCGACACTGTCGAGGCCGAAATAGCTACCTCGTCGGGAAAAGCTGACAACACTTCATGTTCGAGCAACACTGCGCACCCCATTGTGACGGTTAGTTCGGTTCCGAGACAGACCAACTGGAATCTGTCAGACGGCCAATTGAGAGACACGTTGAGCCAGGTAGCCAACACCCATCCGCGGACTGGACAACACCGTAACGCCGGTCCTTTCCTGCAATACCTCGGCGAGCCGGTTCATGGAAGCTTGCGCCAGGACGATCAAGTCGACCTTTTCGGCGAGGTTCGTCGCCTGCTCGATGATCAGCGCGTCATGCTTTTCGCGGTCTCCCGCCATCAGAACCGCGAAAGCGCCTTCGCACAACCGCTGCTCGATCTCCACATCGCGGCCGATCTCGACTGCCTTCTTTTCGATCAGATCGGAGGTAGGGCCCAGAGTGGTCGGCACCGTTGCCAGCACGCCGATCCGTCGACCGTCGCTGGCTGCTTGCAATGCCATTGCCTCGTCGATCTTGACCACGGGCGTCCCGACGTTCTGCGCAGCAACGTCCAAAGCCGGGCCGAGCGAAGAGCACGCGGAAAAGATGATGTCGGCACCAGCGGCCTCTGCAGCCTGGGCAAGACGCGTCATTCGCACTTCACTGTTCGGCGAAATTCCCTGTTCACGAACAACTGTGGCCAAAACATCGGAGTCCACGAAATGCATCACCTCTGCACCGGGGATCAACTCGGCGATCAAGTCGTTGATCACAGGTTCGACGGAGACGAAAACGAAACTCGTGTGAAGAATTGCAATCTTTTTGGTCAAGATATCCTCTTTCTTGGTGGCACCTGATTCTGACTCAGCGCGAAGTGGGCGAACAGTTCGTGGGACGACCAGCCATATCCACAGCTCGCGAGGCCGACACCGTGTCGCCCCAGCCAGCGGGCCGGCCGTGACCTCACCAGAAGCGAGATCGGACCGACGGTCGACGCGTTTGCGAAACGACAGGTCCGCGGATACGGGCGACTGCATGGACGCAGTCCGATCGATGTTCGAGCGCGATGCCACGATTCCCTTCGCCTTGGACGTCCGGTAGGTCCACCACCATTAACAGTCATCGGCTATTCGATGTCCAATATCGGTTTGTGATCAGCCATATAGCCTGCCACTATCGACTCGTGATCTACATCACCGCGCAGGTCACGTCGGCCGGCCGCGCGTGATCGCTCAATTCCCTCGCGTACAACATGTTTGACGATCGACGTAGAGTGTAGTCGACCGCCGGGAATCAGCGCGGCCACAGCGCGCCTGACCGACGAGTATTCGACGCCCAGAGCAAGGATCGACATTGGCATCGGCATTGCAAGAACGAACCTGGACCATCCGTCTGCTTATTCTCGCTGTTTCGGCTTCCATCGCAGTGAGCATCATCTATCTCCCGCAGGCGCTAATGACCGCCATGGCAGCGTCGTTCGGTGTCTCGCCGTTGATCACCGGTGCAGTGGCAACCGCGGTGCAACTCGGTTACGCGATCGGAATATTCCTGTTCGTTCCACTTGCCGACCGAGTACATCCCCGGCGACACATCACGATTCAGTCGGCTGCACTCGGCGTGGCACTGGCATGTTGCGCCGTGATGCCCAACGTCGTTGCGCTCGCTGTCAGCTTCTTCGCGGTAGGGCTAGTAGCAAACATTGCGCAGGTCCTCATCCCGGTGGTGGGCAAATTAGCTCCAGGTGACAAACGCTCCACGGCGACCGGGACCATGGTCGGCGCTCTTCTGGTCGGGGTCTTCGGTGGCCGAATCGTCGCCGGCCTGCTGGTCGACTCGATCGGATGGCGGCTCGTCGTAGCTGGTTTCGCTGCGACGATCCTCTGCACCATCCCGGTTACCAGGCGAATTCTGAAGGTGCAGTGGGTAACTCCCGCCCCCGGCAGTAAGTACCGCACGCTTCTGGCAGACACTTTGAAGCTCACCGCGCGTAGTCCCGAACTCGTCGAATCCTCGTGCATACAATTTTTCGCGTTCGCGACGTTCAACATGTTCTGGACGGTCAGCGTGATACATCTGACGTCGGAGACCCACGGCTGGTCCGTGGCATCCGCGGGGCTCTTCGGACTGGTCGGGCTCGCTGCGGTTGTGTTCACCCCACTGTTCGGTCCAGTCATCGACCGATTCGGATCTCTTGCAGTGATCGGAGTGAGCCTACCAATCCTGTTGTGCGCGTGTGTATCTGTCGCATTCGACTCCAATCACATCGCACTGTTTGCCGTGTCGCTGTTCGTCGTGACAGCCTGCAACCAATCGCTGCAAGCGGCGAACCAGACGAGGGTGCTCTCTGCAAACGAACAGTACGAAGCGCGAGCCAACACCATGTTCATGGTCGCCGTCTTCGCGGGCGGTTCGACGGGCGCTGTCCTCGCACCTCTTGCGTACGGGCTCGGCCGCATGCCTGCCGTCGCGGTGATCGCAGCGATACTCATCGTGCTCGATATCGCAGTGTGGTCCGCGGTCCGCGCGCGTCACAAGCGACGCACCGCAGGCCCATCGAGCGATCTGGAGCTGGTCGACGAGTCGACCAGCTCCAGATAGTCCAATACGATTGACAGGCAGCTTATTTCAGTGGAAGGACCGGCCACCATCGGTCGCAAGCGCTGAGCCTGTGACGTATGACGACTCCGAGCTGGTCAAAAAGAGAATCGACCGAGCAATTTCGATCGGCTCAGCCAATCGGCCCAGCGCATAGTTCCCAACGTTGTTTCGGTGTCCGTCTGCCATCGCGGTGTCCACCATCCCAGGGCACACACTGTTGACTCGCACTGTCGGTGCAAGCTCTGCGGCGAGAACGCGGGTCAGGTTCAACACTCCGCCCTTGGAGGCGGCATATGCGGTGTATCCGGGAGCATTGGGTAGCAAACCTTGCGCTGACGCGATGTTCACAATCGTCGCGGTCTCCTCCTTCTGCAGCCAGGGGATACAACTACGCAGAACTATGTACGCACCGGTCAAATTGACCTCTAGCACGTGCCGCCAGTCACCCGCTGTGACATCGGATGCTAAGCCGCGAAACATAATTCCAGCGGCGTTGACTACACCGTCGATGCCGCCCAGCGCAGTGGCCGCCCGATCGACTGCGTCCGTGACCGCCTCCTCGTCCGTGATGTCGACTGCGTAACCGGTTCCGCCGGTGAGTTCGGCAGACTGCAGTACGCCATGTTCGTCACGATCCAGTAGCGCGAGCGAAGCACCCTCACTAGCGAAGAGCTGGGCAGTCGATTTTCCGATCCCCGACGCCGCGCCGGTCACAACGATTCTGCGCCCGAGCAGTCGTTGCCCAGGCGTCGTCAGATGAGCTTCCATGGTTTCCAAAGGCGTCATGATGCCGCGTCTCCCTCTTTCGTATTCCGATCTCAACAATCAACGAACCGACTCAGCGCATCACGAAAGCATTGGATGGTGCACCGTCGTCGGTGGAGATAACAATGCTTTTGGTATCGAGATATCCGTCCACGGCTTCGATTCCGTGTTCGCGACCCAAACCGGACTGTTTGGTACCGCCGAATGGAACCATGTAGCTGTACGTACGGTAGGTGTTCACCCACACGGTGCCGACGTCGAGGGCCTTCGACATTCGTAGCGCGCGCCCGACGTTTTCGGTCCACACGCCAGCCACGAGGCCATACGCCACGTCGTTACCGAGGGCGATCGCGTGCTTCTCGTCCTCGAATTCGATGATCGAAAGGATGGGGCCGAACACCTCCTCCTGCGCGATCCGCATGTCGTTAGTGACGTCTGTATAGATTGTCGGCTCGATGAACTGACCACCGGTTAGATCCGAGCCACTGGCCGGCTTTCCGCCGAGAAGGCAACGAGCGCCCTCGGCGTTCGCAATGTCGATGTAGTCCAGTACTTTTCGGTACTGCGGTGGCGTAGCGATGGGGCCCACATTGGTCAGTGGATCGTTCGGATCGCCGAGTCGGATGCTGCGGGCAATCTCCACCAACTTTTCAGTGAACGCGTCCTTGATGGAACTGTGGACGAGCAACCTCGACCCGGCGGAACACATCTGGCCCGAAGCACCGAAAATCCCCGAGACCACTCCTGTCGCAGCCTTGTCCAGATCCGCATCCTCGAACACGATGTTCGGTGATTTTCCGCCCAGTTCGAGCGACACGCGCTTCATCGTGCGGGCGGCGCTCTCGTATACCTGCGCCCCGGTCGTATCGGACCCGGTAAAGGTAATCTTCGCGACATTGGGATGTTCCACGAGCGCCGAGCCGACGTCCGGGCCGAGTCCTGTCACAACATTGAACACACCGGCAGGGAACCCGGCCTGCCTGGTCAGCTCGGCGAACTCCAATGTGCTGGCAGAAGCGAATTCCGACGGCTTCACGATCACTGTGCACCCGGCGGCCAGAGCCGGCGCACACTTGACCGCCGCGAACCACAGCGGCGAATTCCACGCAGTGAGAGCTGCGACAACCCCGATCGGCTCTCGGTACGTGAAAGCAACCGAATCGGACTTCTCTATGGGAATTGTAGATCCCTGAATTTTGTCAGCAAACCCGGCGTAGTAGTACCAAACCTCAGCAAGCGACGCCAACTGTCCGTTGACTTCAGCGAGAAGCTTTCCGTTGTCACGAACCTCGACGGCTGCCAAGTGAGCGGCGTTCGCGAGGACGAGATCACCCAACCGGCGCATGATCTTCCCGCGCGCCGATGCCGACATCGACGACCACGGTCCATCCGTCATCGCGCGGCGCGCTGCCGATACCGTCCGTGTGACATCGTTCTGATTACCGAGAGGGATCTGTGCCCACGCTTCACCTCGATAAGGATCGACGGTGTCGGTCCATTTCCCTCCGTCGGGGTCGACCCAATCTCCGTCGACGAACAGCTGATACTTCTTCATAGTCGGTTCCCTTCGTGCGATTTGTCATGCGAGAAATGCCCATGCGAGTTCGATCACAGCGCAGGTCGAGCTCCGGCTGCACCGTGCACTGTGGCGGCAACTCCGTCGGTCGTGTATTCGGCCAGCTCGATGTGACGGCCCTCGTCGAGATTGGACACCGCGTATACGGATCCGACAATCACTGCCAAAGTGAACACCATCACCAAGCTTGTGCCACCTACGGCGGCGAGAGCTGCTGCAACGAATGGTGCCGGGGCCGAGAAGATCAGGTTGGCGAACGTATGCGACATGGCAGCGCCTGAGAAGCGCACCTCGGTCGGAAACTGCTCCGCGAACAGTGCAGGCTGAGCGCCGCTGAGGAATTGAATGGAGCACAAGACCAAGGTCACTATCAAGCCTGTGACGAGTGCGTTCGCGCTGGCAAGGGTGAAGAAGAGCAAGATTCCGGCGAAGCAGCTTGCAAGTCCGATGTAGAAGACTTTTCTACGTCCGATGCGGTCACACACCCATCCACCGGCGATCGAGAAGAGGATCGATACGCCGTTGGCAGTCATCAGGATCACGAACGCCGTCTGCGAGGACATCCCCGTCTCACTCGGAAGGTAGCTCAGCCCGTACACCGCGATCAAGTAGAAACTAAGTGACGAACCGCCCCAGGCCAGAGTCAGCATGAACACCTTGCGGGGGTGCGTCTTCAAGACCGACAGTCCGGCACTGCGCGACTTCTCGATCTTTTGCTCGACAGTACTGTTGACGACGAACGCCGGGGTTTCCTCGAGCTTCGTTCGAATGAAGACAGCTACGACGACGATGAGGATGCTGCCGAGGAACGGCACCCGCCAACCCCACGACTCGAATTGCTCCTGGCTGAGTGTTGCACTGAGAACGACCAAGGCGAGGTTCGCGAGTACCTGACTGACCGGCGAGCCAACGATGATGAACGAGCCCAGTAGTCCTCGCCGGCTCTTGTCGCCGTGTTCCATCGTCATGAGTTGGTTTCCGATGGCTTCGCCGCCCAACGAGAATCCTTGAACGAACCTGAGACCCACGAGCACAGCGGCAATACCGAACCCCTGTCCCGTCGGCAAAAAACCTATCAGGATCGACGAGCCGCCCATGAGAATCAGCGTGGCGAACAAAACGGGCTTACGCCCATGTCGATCACCGAGATGGCCGAATACCACCGCACCTACCGGTCGTGCGACGAACCCGACGCCGAACGTCGCGAACGACGCCAGGAGCGCACCAGTGGACCCCAGACTGTGGAAGAACAGGACCGGGAACAGTGTTGCGGCGAGAGCGCCGTACACGGCAAAATCGAAATACTCCAGAGCAGACCCCAGCGTGCCACTCACGACGGCGCGAGTCTCCATCGTTCTGGGATGCGTACGCGCGGCCGGGATAGGAACCGCCGACTCCGGTTGACTACCTGTGGTCACTTCATTCTCCGAATCTCTCCATTGAGTCGCCAGGCGGTCACTGCGGTGGACCGGGGCCTGAACGTCCCGATGCGGAATAGCTGATCAGGTTTTGGTATCGATGTTGCTTCGATCACAACTCCCCTGATCCCATTAACCCCTGTCCGTAGACCCACGTCCAATACCGACATCCGAACACCCAGATAGCCACTTCCTATTGCCCGCGTATCTTCGCGATGCTTCTTGACCCGACGTTTCATATATGAAACTATTCGGAAATCACGACGACTACCGCGAAAGTTGGGCTAGGAAATTGAGCGCAGAAGCACAGGATCAGAAGTACCGAGCGCCCGCCCTGGCGAAGGGTCTCGACATTCTCGAGCTTCTCGCTTCAACCGAAGACGGTCTTGCTCAGGCCGAAATCGGTAAGCAACTGGGAAGAACGACATCTGAGATCTTCCGAGTTCTGATGGTGCTGCGCGAGCGAGACTACGTCCAGGTCGATGAAGCCGACCGATACCGACTGACGACAAAGTTGTTCGAGATGGCGCACCGCACCCCTACCATTCAGCGTCTCACTGCAATTGCAGGGAGCGAGATGCAAAAGCTTGCCAATCGTATCGGCCAGAGCATTCACCTCTGCATCCTTCATTCTGGTCAATTACTCGTCGTCGCTCAGGTCGATTGCCCCGATACCAACGTGCACACCGTTCGGCTGGGTGCGCTCATTCCGATCGATAATTCCGCATCCGGCCGGGTACTTGCCTCGCAAATGGATCCCGGCGACCTCGAAATTTTACTTACCCTTGCCGGGCCCGGTGACAATGACCAACGCACCAGGTTTCTAGCAGATCTCGCCCAGGTACGGGCAGCAGGCTATTGTCAAGGCAGATCCCTTACGATCGAAGGTATCACCAACATTTCTGCACCTGTCTTCGACTTCACCGGCAATGCCGTGGCTGCGATGACTACCCCGTTCATACACCGACTGACGGGAACCGGAAATGTAGATCCAGACCATGCTCGGTCGTTGTTGGTACAGACTTGCGAAAGCCTTTCCCGCAGAATGGGAGCTGGAGCAAGCTGGAAACACTGACCTTTAATCGGATACCGATTCAACTAAATCCGCTCACCTCCGCTGCGCCTTTTCGATCCGGTTACTGCGCGAGGAGTCTCGCTGCGGAACCTTGACGAAAAGCAATAGAACGAAGGCGAGAGATAGTGCAACCAACGGGACGCTCATTCCGACGATGATGTCGCCGGGGGTCGCGATCTTACCGATGAGGAACGGTCCGAAAAATCCGCCTGCGGAGGCGAGCGAGTTTATCACTGCAATACCGACAACGGCTTGGCGCTTGGTCAGAACCTCGCTGATCAAGGCCCAATACGTCGGAATGTTCCCGATGACGCCGCATGCAAGCAGTATCAATCCGATCATCCCCAACAGCGGCGAGTCTCGGAAGACACCCGTTGTGACAAGACCTACTATCGCAGTGGCAAAGCAGAGCAGAACAATCGGCTTTCGTCGACCGCTAATATCGGCGTACCGAACCAAGAGCAACATCACGATGGCACCGCAGACGTACGGAATAGCTCCGTAAATTCCGATGCTGGTGGGTGAATATTGCGGATTCAGCTGGGACACAACCTGCGGGAGAAAGAACGTCATGCCGTACGTGGCAACTCCGGCAAGGGCATTGATGAGTCCGAGGTAGAGAACCTTGCGATTCTTCAGTGTCTTGAGCTCGCTCGAGTGCTCCTGATCGTCGTCCGGCATTGCCGCGTACTCGTCCGCAATCGAAGTCTCCAGCCAATTTTTCTCATCGTCGTTGAGCCACTTCGCTTTATTCGGACGGTCCGCCAACGTCAGCAAGATCCACACTCCGAGCAGTACGGGGGGCAAACCTTGCAGAATGAAGATCCAGCGCCACGAACTGAGCCCGAACCATTCGACGTGATCGAGAATTAGCCCACCGCTGAGGCTACCGACGATGAGGGCGAACGGCATTGCAAGTGCCATCACACCTATCGCGCGGCCGCGATCGTTGTTGAGGAACCAAAACGTCAAAAACAGAATCAGCCCCGGGAACAACCCCGCTTCAGCGATGCCGAGCAAAATTCGTGCGACGTACAGTTGGGTAACGGAGTGTACAAATCCGGTTGCAACAGTGACCAAGCCCCAGGTAATCGCGATCCGCGCCAGCCATACCCTCGCACCGACCCGAGCAAGGATGATATTGCTCGGAACTTCCAAGAGCACGTAAGCGAGAAAGAAAATTGCCGCAATTGCACCGTAGGTTGCCACATCGATGCCGAGCTCACTACCCATCGTGAGTTGGGCATAGCTGATCGATGAACGATCCATATAGTTGAACGCATACAGCAGAAAGACAATCGGCAGGATCGTCTTGCGTACTTTTCTGACAACGGCCTTGCCGTCGACCGGCGAACTTACCGGCTGAGGATTTGAAGTCACCGCGCTACCTCCATCTTGATTGGACCAGAATGGTTTGAACAGGAATTTAGGAAATCAATACTTCTACGACAACGACCGCTCAGCGAACGAGCTCGATGATTTCGGTCAGGTTGTTGCACTCCTCCAACCCCCAGAGCAGGGTCGTCACGCGGTCGATGTCATCCGTCGGTAATGGCCGAATAGACACACGTGCACAGTCATCGAACTTCTTGGCCAGCTCTTCTACAGTCATCGGTCGCTCCGGCGTGCCTGGAACATCGGAACCCCGGCGGGTAAAGATTTGTCCGTTTCGAAGTTGCACCTCAACTTTGCCATCCGGCAATTTCAGATCCCAGTTGAGTTCGGCATCCTGTACCGGAACCACCTTGCTCGCCACCGAAAGGACTTCAGCATCTTTCAAAGTGTCAATAGAGAAGTCGGACAGAAGCATCGATCCCTTCACCAGTGCTACTGCGACTGTGAACGGTAGCGAGAACTTAGCGTCCATCATGGTTTGAGGTGCTTGTCGAGCGTGGAGTGGGAGAGCCATCCGTTCTGCGAAGTTGCCCACGTACACTCTGACCTCGGCGATGTCGGCAGCGTCGAAGGGGTTTTCGCGTACCAGCTCGATTGCGGCATGAATGTATGTGTGCGCGTTTCCGACCGCTGGCCAGTACTTGTACGTCATGCCTTCGCTCAGGTAGTCGACTCCCAGGCCCGCAAGCATTTTCGCACGGTCGAAATTGCCACCGAAGTAGACATTGAAAATTCCGGCCTCCCCCTCGAAGAGGTTCTGCATTCCATGCATACCCTTCCCTGCCAGGAGAGTTGCATTCACACAGCTTTGAGCAATGAATCCCGCGTACAGACCACGGACATCGCTACCGACACCGAATATCTGCTCCATGGTGCCGCCCGCGGTGAGGCTCGAGATGCCCAACGAGTGGGCTATTTGCTCTGCGGTCAGCCCCATCAAGGAGCCACAGGCGGCAGTGCCCGAGTACGTCCCGACGACACTCGACAGATTCCAGTCCATGTTCCATCCGACATTGCAACGGAGCCGGATGAACAACTCTTGCCCGATCGCCACCGCAGTGATGAGGTCCTTGCCGGTCACGGAGCCCTTGCGTTCGGCCAGAGCGAGGAGAGCCGGCACAAGTGAGCTGTCCGGGTGCGCACCCCACGGAGTCTGACTGTCGTAGTCGAGACCGTGTGCGAGAGTGCCGTTCGCGAAGGCCGCGGCCGCGGCGGGGACGCGGCCACCAAAGCCGAGGATGCTTGCTTCTTCCTTACCACCCGCATCGGTGACAAGCTCGACGATCGGTCTGACAGCGGGCTCCATTCCACTTGCGCCCAGAATTACTCCAATTGTGTCGAGAATGCTCTTCTTGGCGGCCTCGACCGCGCCAAGCGGCAAGTCCACATATCGGGTGTTTGCAGCGAACTCTGCAAGGTCCTGAGAGAGGTCACGATTCGTCATCGTCAGTTTTCTCCAATTAAGTGATTGGTGTTTTCGGGTTATCGGGGTGGCCGTTTCGACGGCAATGCAGATCTCGAAACAGCAGGCCGCCGATACAAAGTGTCGGTGGTGACCAAGCACCACCACTTCTGTGCCCCTAGAGGCAAGCGGTCTGTCCGCCGTCCACCGAAACGACTGAGCCCGTCATGAAGCTGGCGTCATCGCTGAGCAGAAAAACGATCGCCGCCGCAATTTCTTCGGGATAACCGATTCGACCAATTGGATGTTTTGCGTTGATCGGTGCAGCCTTCACCGGGTCGTTCATCATGTAGTCGGTGAGCGGTGTTCTGGTCATTCCGGGGGCCACCGCATTGACGCGTATCCCTAACGGTCCCAACTCAGGGCACATCGATTTCGTGATTCCGGAGATCGCGAACTTAGACGCGACGTACGAGAGCCGGTTCGGCACACCGAGAATGCCTGCCCCTGAGGAGATATTCACGATCGCCCGCGGTCCCTGGGCGTCCTTCACGGCCAGCACGAAGGCCTGGCACATGTTTATTGTGCCGTCAAGATTGACAGACATGATCTTGCGATGCGCCTCAGGGTCAAGGTCGACGATTGTTCCTGCACCGGTGATTCCGGCGCAATTGACGAGCCCATTGATACCGCCGAGCTTCTGTCGCGTCGTGTCGAGAAGATTCACGGCTGCGGCGTGGTCGCAGACATCCAGCACCGCTCCGTGCACGCGGTCTGCGTTGGACACGTTGGCGATTGCCGCGTCTACCGCCTCCTGCGTCACGTCCACGACGACAACGGTCGCACCCTCGTCGATCAACCGAGCCGAGGTCGCGGCACCAATTCCGCTACCCGCGCCTGTCACAACGACAGTCCGTCCTTCAAATCGCAACATCACTCAATCTCCTACTGATCGGCAGAGGCGCTCAAGCTCACACCTGACGTTGGATGTGATGAGACGCACTTTCGTACATGAAAGAGCGTTTCATATATAGAGGATGCCGTCAAGGCCCGTGAACCCTCCGGCTGGGGCGGTCGCTTCAGATCGAGAACCACGACCAGCGCCAGCAGGTCGACTGGGCAGAGGTCCCGCGCTTGCCGGCACTGGCGTTGTAGGGCAGCTCGTTTCGGCAAATCCGTCGGGGTCGACAACAATCGGCGAGTTCTCCTGGGGTTGGCATAAGCCGACTTCGGTCAGGCAACGATGACGATGCAGTTATGCGCCTGAACCACATCGAGGACCATCGGTGACGTCCGGTATTCACCCCAGCCCGGGTTACACGGCCTCGCTGACATTTCAAGCTGTCTCTCAACAACGCGAAGAATCCACAGCGACGGCCGCGAAGCCTCGGTCCGGGGTACGCATCCGGGCGAACCGGATCCGTTCTGCCCCGCCTCCCCCCGGGAACACAGCGCAGCTGCGGGCGGACTCGAGCGGCGGTCGCAACGTGCCTGATACCTGCGAATATGCGTGTTGATTCACCCGGTTTCTCACGTCAGGTTCGGATGCCGCTCTGGTCACTGCGTAGCACTGGTGTGCGGCCGCGGTCGACGCCTCGGTCGAGAGGCCGATTCTTGTCGTTCGAGGAACTGGAGTTCATCGCCAACGGCGTCCGGGACGAGTGGACAATGCCCGCCATCGCGCCGCGCCTGGACCCAGCAGCGCCGATCCTGATTCGAGAATTCGAACAGCACAGCTATTCAGTGGTCCTCGCAAGGATCACCGGGCCCAGCGTGCTGCCCGTAAGTCAGTCACAACCCAAAATCTCGTAGCTGGCATCGACCAGCTGCTTCGGGAACGGGTGCAGGTGCTTCTCGAATGGAGAACTCGCCGAGCAGATCTCGGCGACATTGAGGAAGGAAGTTCCCCACTCGGCGAAGGTGCGTGCATCGCACGAAACGATCTACCGAACCCGCTATGGTCAAAGTGAAGCCGGAAGCCCAAGGAGCTGCGCAGGCAATCCCCTGACGGGCGAACCTGTGAAACTTACGCACGTGCGTACCACCGAGCGCGAATCCCGCGGATGCTCAACATCTCCGACCAGCCCGCCGATGTCGCCGATCGAAGCGTTCCCGGCCACTAGGAGGATGATCTGATCATCGAGACCAAGGGCGGGTCGACGATCTGGACGCAAGTGGTGATGTTTGTGTATTGCCCATCGCTTATTCGGCGTCGTGGGTCAATGATGCGATGAGGGCAAAGATCGCGGAACTGCCTGCGAACCTGGACCCTTCGCTTGGCAGGGATCAGGGTCGGGGAGATGGCCAGATATGCCGAGATCAAAATCGCCACGGGAGCGCAGATCCAGTTCTGCGATCCGCACTCCCCGTGGCAGAGGGGCACCCACGAGAACACCAACGGTCTGCTCCGTCAGTACGTCAAAAAGGTACCGACCTGTCAGCGCACGACCCCGAGCGATCCGACGTGGTCGCGGTCCTACTGAACCCCCGCACCCGCGCAGCCCTGGGATGGGCTACTCCGTTCGAGGAGCAGGAGAGACGAGGGCTCGTTGCGACCACCACATGAACGCGTCGCGCTTCCCGCACCAGATCGACGCGCCGGTCGTCAGTGGATTATCGGACAAAGCTTTCGCTGAAGAATTGTGAAATCTTGTCGAACGGGATGAGGTCTGTGCGATCGTAAAAGTCGATGTGTCGAGCGCCAGGGACCACGACAAGCTCCTTCGGCTCGGCAGCCTGCTCGTAGACTGTGTCACTGAAGTATCGAGAGTGAGCATGCTCGCCTGTGATCAACAGGATCGGCCGCGGCGAGATGTCCGGCAAATGAGCCAACGCGCCAAAGTTGATGTGCGAGGGACTACTTGTGACAGTGAATCCGCCGATCGACCGAGGGTGGCGACCGCGGTCGGTCACGTAGTACTCGTGGAATTCCGCCGTGACCGGATCGACGGCGTCGGGATTGAACTCGGAGGGAAAGACCGGCGTCAGCGCCGGCTCACCTGAATCTACGTCCAACCAGCGCTGCGCGGCGATGGCTTGCAGTGCTGCCCGACGCTCCTGGTCGGTTTGGGAGTCGAGCCATCCGCCTCGCGCGATGCGGTTGATGTCGTATAACGCGGAAGTTGCAACAGCTTTGATTCGAGGGTCGACCTGGGCTGCGTTCAGCGCGAAGCCCCCACTTCCGCAAATGCCGACAGCACCGATTCGGTTGCGGTCGACGTAGCCGAGCGATCCCAGATAGTCGACTCCTGCACTGAAATCCTCAGCAAAGATTTCGGCCGACGACGCGTGCCGTGATTCACCGCCGCTTTCCCCATTGAAGGAGGGATCGAATGCAAGGGCGACGAACCCGCGTCTGGCGAGTTCATTGGCGTACACACCGGGGCTCTGCTCTTTCACTCCACCATAAGGCGGTCCGATCACGATTGCCGATTGCGGAACCGACCTGTCGACGTCCTTCGGCGTGTACAGGTCGGCGGCGATGACGATCCCGTATCGGTTCTTGTACCGAACGGGAGTTCGCGTGACCTCGGTCGATGGAGAGAACGTGAGATCGCCTTCTTCTTGTGCCATGGCGACTAGAGCTCCTTCTTGATCGGGTTCCGATCAGCCAGACCCGACTGACCAGCGATAGTGAACGAGCAAGCGTGGTTTCGAGTGGGGAGGCAGGCCGGGACTACGGGGGGGTGCCCGACACACCCCGCTGATACGAAGCTCGCCGTGTTGTGGACAGGTGGACGAGGTAGAAAACAGATTTGCCGTGCAGAGCTTTCTGACGACGCGGCGGGCTCGTTTAGGCTCCGAGGACGTTGACTCCGTGCTGGTGCGGGGCTACGCCGCGACGAGGTCGCAGTCTCGGCTGGGGTGAGGATCGAGTGGCATAGCCGGCTGGAAAGTGCACACATGAACCGTATGTCGGATGAAGCAGATGTCTACCGATCGATGAAGTTGACGCTAATATCCCGACAGAATTCCTCGCCGAGGCGGACCGTTATTAGGTCACGGCGTCCGCATCATTCCTGCGGACCGTTCCGGATTGCTTGACATCGATTGTCCACGTTCCAGACGCATACGAACCTACCCGCACATGATCATCGTCCAGGACCAGAATATCCCCGCCTTGCATTAGGCGAACGAGGCATGTCATCGGGTAGCAGTCTGCTGCCCCATCGCTGATCACGTGGATACAGCTGCGGTTCGGACCCGAGCCGTAACGCCCTGAGACCTGACAGTCTTCTGCGATCGTTCCTCTCGTGTTCGTGGTCATTCAGCTGCTTTCGAGATCGTGTGAGTATCGGCTGACGGTCGGAGATCGGACTTCCAAGAACGACCTCGGACCAATTTGACAGCTTTCCTAGAGCCAAGTCCAGTATCGAAAGGCAATACGACTTATAGGCAAAAAGAGTAACTTCTCCTTGACGTCGGTCTCCGTGCGGTGCTGCAGGATAGAGTCCGCTGTGCAACGGCAGCTTCACCTTGCGCCCGAAGGGGGTGGGACCATCGGACCGAGGTCTCCATCGGGAGCCACATCCAGGTCCATCAGCACTGGGGCGTGGTCGCTGGGTCGTGATCCTTTTCGGGCACCGCGATCTACCCAGGCCGCACACACGCGTTGTGCCACAGGAGCACCCGACAGGATGATGTCGTAACGCACCCCAAGATTCTTGTGAAACATTCCGGCTCGATAATCCCAATAGGTGAACACACGCTCGTCAGGCCACCGCTGACGTACCACATCGTGCAACCCCAAAGACGTCAGTCGCAGAGCGACAGCGGCTTCTTCTTCGGTAGCCGCCACGCCGACCTCGAAGGCCTCGGGTCCGTACACATCAAGCAGAGACGGCGAGACATTCAGGTTGCCTGCCAGCACCACCGTATCCGGACCAGTTGCAACCAGTTCGCACAAGGCAGCCAGCCATTCGAGCCTGTAACGATGTTTGGGAGACGCATCGCCAGGCCCGCTGGGAACGTACAGAGAATGAAAGCTCACCCCGGCACACGTAGCCATGACGGCCCTACCTTGCGAACCCGCCAATCCCGATGCAACGTCATCGAGTCCGACACGAGAGAGGAGGGCTACGCCGTTTCGCCCACCCTCCCCTGTATGCGAGTACCCGTATCCACGTTCAGACAAATCGACGTCGAGCAAATTTGCAAAATCAGTATCCGAGACCTTGGTTTCCTGCAAGCAAACTACATCGGGTCGCCGCAAATCGAGCCAATCGACGAACTGAGTTCGTCGTTGCCTGATGGAATTGACGTTCCATGTGCTCACACGAATTTCTGTTCACCTCACCAAAGTTGCATTGCCGTCTTCTCGTCGAGTTGATGGGTGAACCCTAGTGCACTTTCGCATCCGACAATCGATCCATCACCGAGCGGACTGCCCAGATTCATTCGACTCACGTCGTACCGCGACGAGAATCCTGTTCGGTACCGATCCGAGGGCCGAACCGTCCACGACTGCAACCCAGGCGGATAGCTACCCGATGCCGCCGAACACAGCCTTCGCAACGCTGCACGTCGTCGTCGACGGCACCTAACGACCACCGGCACTCGTTACACGTACGCCTAGACGCAACCATCTTCTGCTCCGTCATGGTCTTGACCCGAAACGGCATACCCGTATTAGTTGATTCCAGCTCGAGTCCCCAGGCCACGCTAAGCGATCCGTTTCGCTACGGCGTCTGGCCATTGGAACACGAAGTACAGGGCACCCCGCGCCGGGGCTGGTTAAAACGCGTGGGACAGTCTCTGTCATCGAGTACCAGCTCGAGATCTCGAGGCACCGTGGTCGCGGGCAAGAGCTTCTGCATCAGTCTGAATTGCTGAGATCAATAAGCGGTATCGAGTTTCGATATTGGACTTGACTCGCCGGATGGTGGATAAAGAAGGCGTATCTGTGACAGCACCTACCACTGCAGCGGATGCGCACAGTAGTGACCCCGACGGTTTCCTGATTCGGCGAATGCTCGACAGCCGTATCCCCGTCCCGGATATGGAAGGACACCACGATTCTCGTATCTGACACGCCCGAGCTCACCCCTGCTCTCGCGCAGCGCATCCACAGACACCACGTCGTCATCATCGGCTCCGGGTTCGGTGGATTGTTCGCGGCGAAACAGTTGCGTAAGGCCAATGTGGACGTCACTCTCATCGCGAAGACCACCCACCACCTTTTTCAGCCCCTGCTTTATCAGGTGGCCACCGGCATCCTCTCGGAGGGCGAGATCGCTCCATCGACACGGCTGATCCTCAAGAACCAGCACAACGCGTCGGTCGTCCTCGGCGACGTCACCACCATCGACATCGATAACAAGGTCGTCACCTCACGCTTCCTCGAGCGGATCACCGTCACCGAGTACGACAGCATCATCGTCGCCGCGGGCGCGGGCCAGTCTTACTTCGGCAACGACCACTTCGCCGAGTACGCACCCGGAATGAAGACCATCGACGACGCCCTCGAACTACGCGGACGCATCCTCGGCGCATTCGATCAAGCCGAAGCCGCCACCGATCCAGCCGAGATCGAAAGGCTGCTCACCTTCGTCGTCGTCGGTGCCGGACCTACCGGAGTCGAAATGGCAGGCCAGATCGCCGAACTCGCACACAAGACCCTCGACGGCACCTACCGCCACATCGACAGCCGCAACGCGCGCATCATTCTGCTCGACGCGGCCCCGAAGGTGTTGCCGCCGTTCGCGGATTCCCTCGGTCAGGCCGCCGCGAAGCGGCTGTCCAAGGTGGGCGTGGACATTCAGCTCGGGGCGATGGTCACCGATGTCGACGCCGACGGTCTGTCCGTCAAGCACGCCGACGGAACGATCCGACGCATCTCGGCGCGCACCAAGGTGTGGTCTGCCGGTGTTGCCGCCAGCCCCCTCGGCAAGCAACTCGCCGATCAGTCTGGAGCCGAGGTCGACCGTGCCGGGCGCGTGCTGGTGGGCAAGGACCTCACGCTTCCCGGTCATCCAGAGGTGTTCGTGGTCGGCGACATGATGAGTCTCGACAAGCTCCCCGGTGTCGCGCAGGTTGCTATTCAGGGCGGACGTTATGCTGCACGGGTCATCGAAGATGGCGTCGAAGCTGTACGGGCGGGCCGAAAAATGCCTGCGCGCAGTGACTTCAAGTACTTCGACAAGGGCTCGATGGCCACGGTGTCTCGTTTCAGCGCCGTCGCGCAAGTCGGTCCGATCAAGATCACCGGGTTCATCGCCTGGGTCATGTGGCTGCTCGTCCACCTGCTTTACATCGTCGGCTTCCGCAGCCGACTGACCACCGTGATCTCCTGGCTGACGGCGTTCTTCTCCAAGGGGCGAGGTCAGCTCGCAGTGACCGAACAGCAGGTCGAGGCGAGGGCAGCAATGGTCTACTTCAACGCGCCGGATACGAGCGATGCAGGCATCGAAGTCACCGCACCGGAACCGGCGCTCGCCGCGCACCCACTGCAAGCGACCCGCGCGTAACCAGTAGAAACACGCACGATTCCGCCGAATGCAGTACTGCAAGCTCTCGGAAGAGGTAAAGCATTTGCCGTTGATCGGTCGGACTTCGCACATTTCTGATCGATTTTATGAAACTATGACCCGAAAGAGTAAACATGCTCCTGAAATCAGACAGAGCTATTTTGGATTTCGCTTTAAAGTGGCTCCCGTGGGGAGGGGGGTCTGACGAAGACATTATGGTTGGATTCGGACTATCGGCTGTGCAATTCTACTCACGCTTGCAGGCGTTTCTTGATTCCGGAGCGCGTCCGCAAGATCTGAACGAGACAAAAGTGATCGAATTATATCGACTGTGCAATTCACATCTTGCACAGGTTCGACGACTGCGAAAGTAAGTCAATTCAGCACACACCAGATCTCGCACAATATTTCACGCTGGACTCTCTGCCTCCTTGCACACACTACATGCGTTGCGTCGGAACATGCCCTCGTCGGTCTGTCTCGAACGGCAGCGTTGGACGACACAGCCAATAACATCTTAGTCAATTCCGTGGGTACCAGATATTTGGACCGTCCGCCCCTCGCGAACAGAGATCCGGCCAAGCTTGATGCTGCGGCTGCAATCCAGCCGCTAGGTCGATTGGCTCGATCAATGGAAAAGCATCCATGATCGTCTTCCTGTGCATTTCAGCGGTGGCCTTCGCAACCCGGGGCACATGTTCCCGTCGACGGTGGATACCTGGACCGCTGACTTCATTGCGGACATATGCCGGCCTAAATGAGCTCGCTCAAACATTATTTCGTTCCTACATTTCTACAAACTCGCTCTGATCAGAAAGCAACCCTATGACCGCTGATCCAAGAATTACGAGACACACCAAAGTCGGCGTCCTCCGCGAGTCATCGGACGGTGAACGCCGTGTGGCTCTGGTTCCCAAGATTGTTGGCTCCTTGATCGGCAGGGGTGTGGCGGTTGTTGTCGAGTCGGGGGCCGGTCTGTCCGCCCTCATTCCGGATCAGTTGTACGTCGAAGCAGGAGCCGAGATCGGCGACCCGTGGTCTGCCGACGTGGTGGTGAAAGTTGCCCCTCCCACCGACGCCGAAATAGCGAAATTGTCGCCGGGTACGACGTTGATCGGCTTCCTCGCACCTCGTAACGCCGACAACAAGATCGAGGCGCTCGCCGCAGCAGGAGTGCAGGCATTCGCCGTCGAGGCAATTCCGCGTATCTCTCGTGCCCAGGTGATGGACGCATTGTCCTCGCAAGCGAACGTGGCGGGTTACAAGGCAGTGATTCTGGCGGCGTCGGAGTCCACTCGGTTCTTCCCGATGCTCACCACTGCCGCGGGCACGGTGAAGCCGGCGACAGTACTTGTGCTCGGCGTCGGTGTCGCCGGTCTGCAGGCACTGGCCACGGCGAAGCGTCTCGGCGGTCGACCGACCGGGTACGACGTGCGTCCCGAGGTTGCCGATCAGGTGCGTTCGGTGGGTGCTCAGTGGCTCGATCTCGGCATCGATGCCGCTGGCGAAGGTGGGTATGCGCGTGAACTGACCGAAGACGAGCGCGCCCAGCAGCAGCAGGCTCTCGAAGAGGCCATCAAGGGCTTCGATGTCGTCATCACCACCGCATTGGTGCCGGGTCGTCCCGCGCCTCGTCTGGTCACTGCCGCAGCGGTCGAGGGCATGAAGCCCGGAAGTGTGGTCGTCGACCTCGCAGGTGAGACCGGCGGCAACTGCGAGCTGACCGAACCGGGCCAGACCGTCGTCAAGCACGACGTCACGATCGCCTCGCCGCTGAACCTGCCCTCAACGATGCCCGAGCACGCAAGCGAGCTGTACTCAAAGAACGTATCTGCACTGCTCGAGTTGCTGCTCGACGAGAACGGTGCCCTCGCACCCGACTTCTCCGACGAGGTCATAGCACAGTCCTGTGTGACCAGAGCGGAAACGGACGAGCAAAGCGAGACCGCAAATGCTGGCTGAAGTGACTTCTCTCGGACGTCCCGCGAACGCAATGGCCGACCGGTTGACGTCACTTGTCGGCCACCTGGTTTCTGCCCTCAGCAAGCCCCTCGAAGCTCGGCATCTCAGCCTTGAATTGGACGCGGCATCGCGTTCCCTGATTCCGGACAGTGAGTATTGATGTACACCCCACTTCTCGCGAACATCGCGATTCTTGTGCTGGCCGGCTTCGTCGGCTTCGCGGTCATCTCCAAAGTTCCCAACACTCTGCACACGCCGTTGATGTCGGGCACCAACGCCATTCACGGCATCGTCATGCTCGGCGCGCTCATCGTCCTCGGTCGCTTGCCGGAGGACGCGTCGTGGGGCGTGCGCATCATTGCGTTGGTCGCGCTGATCTTCGGCACGCTCAACGTCGTCGGCGGGTTCCTGGTCACCGACCGCATGCTCAGCATGTTCAAGTCCAAGCCGGTGCCCGCCAAGACCGAGAAGGGTGCCGACTCCTGATGAACAACCTTGTCAACATTCTCTACATCGTCGCCTTCGGCATGTTCATCTACGGCCTGATGGGTCTGACCGGTCCGAAGACCGCCGTGCGCGGCAACTGGATCGCCGCCGTCGGTATGGGAATCGCTGTGATTGCAACGCTGATCGAGGTGCGCGACGCCGCCGCGATCAACTGGATCCTCATCGCCGCGGGCCTGGCGATCGGTGTGCTCCTCGGAGTTCCACCGGCCAAGCGCACCAAGATGACGGCAATGCCGCAGCTAGTGGCACTGTTCAACGGTGTCGGCGGCGGCACAGTGGCGTTGATCGCGTGGGCCGAGTTCATCGAGACCGACGGATTCTCGGCATTCCAGCACGGTGAAGAACCGACGGTCCACATCGTCGTCGGATCCTTGTTCGCTGCCGTGATCGGTTCGGTGTCGTTCTGGGGCTCGCTGGTGGCGTTCCTCAAGTTGCAGGAACTGCTCAACAAGAACGTGGAAAAGGCGTTCGTCAAGAACGCACGAACCTTCCAGCTGACCAACATCGTCCTGCTGATACTCGCCGTGGCGGTCGCGATCTACATAGGAATCGAATCCACCCCGGGTCATGGCACCTCGGTCCTGTTCATCGTGCTGCTGCTCGTCGCTGCCGGTCTGATGGGCCTGTTAGTGGTCTTCCCGATCGGCGGCGCCGATATGCCCGTGGTGATCTCGCTGCTCAACGCTCTGACAGGTCTCTCCGCTGCGGCTGCCGGTCTCGCACTCGACAACACAGCGATGATCGTGGCAGGCATGATCGTCGGTGCCTCGGGCTCGATCCTGACCAACCTGATGGCAACAGCAATGAACCGGTCCATTCCGGCGATCGTGTTCGGATCGTTCGGAGGCGGCGGTGCCGACGCCGCTATCGGAGCAGACACATCCGGCGGCGTCGTCAAAGCAACGTCAGCAGCGGATGCAGCGATCCAGATGGCCTACGCCTCGCAGGTCATCGTCGTCCCCGGTTACGGCCTTGCCGTCGCGCAGGCCCAGCACGCAGTCAAGGACATGGCGGCAATCCTCGAAAGCAAGGGCGTTGAGGTGAAATACGCCATCCACCCCGTAGCGGGCCGTATGCCAGGGCACATGAACGTGCTTTTGGCCGAAGCCGACGTCGACTACGACGCGATGAAAGAAATGGACGACATCAACGGCGAGTTCTCACGCACCGACGTCACCATCGTGATCGGTGCCAACGACGTCACCAACCCGGCCGCGCGCAACGACCCGTCCAGCCCGATCCATGGCATGCCAATCCTAAACGTCGACGAGTCGCGCTCGGTGATCGTGCTCAAGCGCTCGATGAGCTCCGGCTACGCAGGCATCGACAACCCGCTGTTCACAGCCGACCGCACCTCCATGTTGTTCGGCGACGCCAAGAAGTCGGTCAACTCTGTGATCGAGGAGCTTAAAGCGCTCTAAACACCATTGTTGTAAGTGAAATGTAGGCCGGCTATCTCTTCGAGGTGCTAAACCACTCCGCAGAGATACCCGAAAGGTGATGACGCGACTTTGAGCACGAAGGGTAAGTGGTTATGGCGAACGGCACCGTGAAGTGGTTCAACGGGGAGAGGGGCTTCGGCGTCATCGAGCAGGAGGGTGGCGGATCCGACGTGTTCGTCCATTACTCCGAGATCGAGGGGCAAGGTTTTCGCAACCTGGATGAAGGTCAGCGCGTGGAATTCGAGATCGGTCAGGGCATCAAGCGCCCGCAAGCAACCGGCGTTCGCAGCCTCTGATAGCGCGGAACACGCACCAGGGCAACCGCATCGAATGATTGGGCACGCACGTGGCCGCACCCAATCCGTCCTGAGCGGCAGCACCATGGCGGCTGTCAGATCGTCACCAACGGGCAACTCCTGCAGACACTCGCATTCCCGTGTATGCCACTCGCGCGTCACTGCCTCTTCCGTTTCCGGGTGTGTGAACACATCAGCATCCCACGGCGGGCGGTAACCGCAGGTAGTGATCTCGCATGGCTTGTCGGCAGAGTCGAAGGCGAGCAGGTCGATCGAGACAACAGTGGCGCTGAACTGGTGTTCGGTCCCTCTTCGGGCTTCTTGCGCTGGCTGCCGAGGCGATTACAGAGCCGGTCCGATACTGGATACAGACCGCTATACAGACCAGCTGGTTGCTAGCGCGACTGCGGACAGTTCGTTACTGTGCCTAGTTACCAAGGGCAGCGAGGTGCGGGAGGCGCGGTTAGATGCCACGGGAATGGAGAGCAGCGGTCACCGGCGCAAGTTCTGGGGTCGGCCGCGAAATTGCGTTGCAGCTCGCAAGCCAGAACTGGTCTCTTTCCCTCGCAGACAAGAACTTCGACGCCCTCCTGGACGTCCAGTCACAGTGTGCGGCTACCACCAACGTCACACACGTGACCCGTCTAGACGTCGCCGACCGGTCTCAAATCGACTCGTGGGCAGCGTCTTCACGCTCCGCCTTAGGCGATATCGATGCGGTCTTCAACGTCGCGGGCATCCTCTACAGCGGCGACGTCATCGACACTCCCCCAGCTGACTTCGATCTCGTGATGGCAACCAACTTCGAGAGCGTGGTGAACAGCTCTCGCGCCTTTCTGCCGGATATCATGAAGTCACGTCGAGGTCGAATCATCAACGTGTCGTCCGCCTTCGGTGTCATGTCTGCACCCGGCTACTCGGCGTATAACTCATCCAAATTTGCCGTACGAGGTTTCACCGAGGCCCTAAACCAAGAGCTGCGGCTCGCATCACGAACGGCCCGTGCGACATGTGTCATCCCTGGTGGACTCAAGACGTCGATCGCGCGGACGGGACGGGCGGCACCCGGAGTTGATCAGGCGCGGACTGCCGAACTATTCGATAACCACGTAGCCCGAACCACCCCTGAAGTGGCCGCCCGCAAGATTATCGCGGGTGCGTGGAAGGGAAAGTCGCAGGTGACAATTGGGAATGACGCTCGCCTCATCGACGTGACCACGCGCGCGCTCGGCCCTCTTTACCAACAACTGCTACCTGCGCTCCAAGCACTGCGGCGGCGCTGACAAGCCGTCACCAACGGACAATTCACTCACCAGACCTGCGGGGGTCGGTCAACCATGTCGAATAGCTGGATCTTGATAGAGACGTTCGGAGACGAAGAGCCATCGGTTATCGGAGTTGGGTCTTCGCCCAAGTCCTTTGTCTCACCTCGTAATGTTCTACGCAGCTCCTCCAGCCGCAACGAGGCAATGGCCGCGGTAGCGGAAGCATTTTCCACAGGGGCTGTGGTGGATCGGCTGTCCAAAGACCGCTACAGGCGAGTACTGGCCGAACCACTGCACACCTTCGCGGGCCGCACCCATGGCGTGTGGGTGTGGCTCGGCCATCGCGACGAGACTCCACCTCGACGAGACGCCGCTGGGGCGTGGCAGTTCAACCTCACCAAGAGCACCGCAAGCGGTAGCAACGATCTACTCGACCTTTACCGCGTTCCGCAGGACGAGCGCGAGACCCAGCGTGCACTCGCGGGCGCGTTCACCCGACTTGTCACCAACCGTGACGAGAGCGAAGCTATGGCCAAGATCGTTCAATCAGCGCCTGGCACCACTCATCAGGCGGTCTGGACCGTCAGGACGGACGATAGCGAGCTTCGGGCCGCGCACTTCTCGTGCAGGATGATTGCCGAAGACGGGGTTTCGGGCACCGAAGTGATCCTGAGGGGTATCACCCACGACATCGGCCCCGCAGGGGAAATCAATATCGCTCCCCCACCTACGATTCTCGAGCATCGCGTTCTGGAGGCTTCCACCAAGGAGGGCGAGTACCGCGCACTGGTCAACCTCAGAACGCTCAACTTGTTGCGCTGGTATAACTCTGAACCTGCACCGAATATCTGCTGGGAGAACCTTCTGGATGAACCGTTACCGGCGATTCATCCGGACGACGTACCGATTGCGAAGCAAATGTCGAACGCACTCGCACGCGAACGCACCAACGGCGTGCTTCGCTTCAGGACTCTCGACGGAAATTGGAAGCCAATGACAGTCGACGCGGTTTTGGTCTCGCTCGATCAGCACACCACAGCCGCGCTCGTCACTCTGACCGAATTGCCCGAGGAGTAAATAAGTTCGCGGATACGGACGAATCCACATAGCCCGTTGTGGACTCCGAGCGGTCGAAGTACGCGCGCATAGATTCCGTTTTATAGTTGCGTCTTTTACAAGGATTGCGCGCGTGTCGTGCGGGCATCGCGGGTTCGACTCCACGCAGCCGCCACCGTCCGAATCGACACCCCATATGCATCGGCGAACAGTTCGATGCGCTCCTCGTTCTCGGGCTTGCGCCCACGTTCGATGTCAGCGAGAACGGTAGTCGACATCCCGAGCAGCTGCGCAGCGTCGCCTTGAGACAGCGCCGCGTGCACCCTCAAGTCGGACAGTTTGAGCTGGGACTCCGGGATCGGAACCAGCGCCGCGACCGACGTATGCAGGGCGTTCGCGATCCGGCCAAGCGTCGCAGGCGGTGGCGTCGAGCGCCCCGTCTCCCAGGTCGATACCGCCTGCCTCGTTGCACCCACTTTCGCTGCGAGGTCGTCAGCACTGAACCCCGCACGTACCCGTAGCTCCCGCAACCGGTCGGCGCGAAACCCACGAACTCCGCTTCGCGGCACTGTTTCAACTCCCTGTCGACCTTGCAAGACAGTCCCATCTTCCTCGGTCGACAACGACTGCGAGCCCTTGTGAGTTTTATAGTTGCGCGTTACTGTTGCTAATATGCACTCGTACGATTTGAGTTCCACGAAGCAGAACCGATTGCGCGGTGTACCGAACCTGTTCTACAGTCCTGATGCGCGCCCAAAAGGGATTCCTCGGTGCTTGTCTATCTCGGCACTGCTTGTAGCGCGGGACATCAGGTCGGTCTGTTCACAGAATCCGTCCGACCATTCCTGTCGGGAGTTCTACATGTTCGCGTCGCTCGCCCTTGCCGCATCGCAGTTGCCGTCGACGGCTGAGACCAGCAATTACCATCGTCGAACGTCAGCGCTGGGCCATGACGGACGAGGTGCGACGGCAGGTGCATTCAGCCGACATTGCCGCTTTCGCCGAAGTTACGGGGACGAATCAAAGTGAGTGCCGCACGGGATGCGATGGTGCCAAATCTTCTCTCACTGAATGAGTTCTGCGCATCAATTGTCGTAAATCGGACACACGGCGACCTGATTGCATGCTCGCTCGACCATGGGCATTCCGGTCGCCATCAATACATCGGTGACGACGGAGCCCTGCTAGCCGAGTGGGGTCCATCCGCATCATGCAATAAGCGGTCCACTCCTACCCCTAAGCCGTAGACCTGGCAGCTCGGACTGCAACCCGACCCGAGTGGGCTTTCGCTGATAGTCCCACTCGTGAGCTACAGGAGCTCCCCCGCGCCCTGTAGCTCGACCGGTGGACCGGCGCGAGGGTCGCGCAGTGAGCGCATTTCATCATGTTCAGCGCTGCGTGGCCCCGCCGGGACATCACCCCTCGAACTCACACCTCTTCGCACAGAAAGGATTCCGATACCCGATGTGGATTTTTCAGCAGCCGTGGTTCTGGTCGGTGGTCTTCGGCTGGCTCTGAGCCTCTAGCACGTGATGGGTGCGTGCGACTGGCCCACAACCTATGGATCGCACGCACCCATCCACTTCTCTCGACCGACTTACCTAAAACCAATTGTCGCCAGAACGGTTGCTCCGCAATCGCATTCACCAGCACGACCCGATCGCCGGGTCGCACCAGGAAGGGATCGACACCAATGCCAGCATCACAGGGCACCGGACACCACCGCCCATCGAAGAAGCGAGGGCGGGTGATCAAATCGCTGCCCGCCGTGGCCGCGGTGACCATCGCCGGCCTGACCGTGCAGGCCGCTCCTGCTCAAGCTGCACCATCGCAGCCGGGAGTGACCAGCCCTCGAGGATCACAACCGGGGGTCACGAGCGCACCACAAACGGCACCCGCCACCCCGCCGCCGGCCGCGCCGGCGCAGCGTCAGTACCTGCCCGGCTACCAGCCCTCACCACAGGTCCAGCAGACCCCGTCACGGAGTTACGACGACTACCTGGCGGGCAACCAGCAGTCCTCGTACTACCAGAACACCTACTACGAAGCCCCCGCTCCGCAGGCCGCCCCGAGCGAAGCGCCCCCGGCATTGCAGGCGACCCCGCCGCCCCCGCCGCCGGTCCCGACCGTGCAACGCACCGTCATAGCTCCGATCGACGCACCCGACGGCTACTTCCTCGTCGGCGGTGAACTCGTGCCGTACGACCCGAACATCGTTGACCGCAATTTCGTCGAGCAGTTCAACAACACCACCCAGGCAATCCAGGCTGATGGCGGAAACTGGCTCGCGGACAACGGGTTCGCCGACGCTCCACGCGCCGACCGCATCGCGGCAGGTACCGCTACTGGTGTCATCACCGGCGGCGCTGTCGGCCTTGCCGCGTCCGTGGTCCCGGCTGCGGTGATCACCGGAACGGCTGCTGCCATCGGCGGTGGACTCGGTGCCGCCGCCACTACCGCAGCCGCACCCGCGGTCATCTGGGGCGGGCCGCTGGGCTGGGTGTTCATTCCCGGCGCAGCCGCGCTCGCAGGAGCAGGAGTCGGCGCGGCCCTCTCCGCACCGATCGTGCTGGGTCTGACCGGCGCAGGCGCTGTCATCGGCGGCGTCCTCGGTGCCACCGTTCTCGGCGGCGAGCAGCAGATCATCGAAGAGCCTGCACCGCTTCCGGCGCCGGACAGCGTCCCGGCTCCTCCGGCTGCGCCGCTGACCGTCGATGCCCCCAGTGTGCAGAACGCCATCGACACCACGGTCGAGCAGGCAACTACCGCCGCCCAGGTGTGGACCGAACCCGCGTACGACGCCGTACAGGGATTCACCTCCACCGCGCTCGCACAGCCGGAGGTGGCACAGACCGTCGCAGCCGTCCAGTCCGCCACAGCTCCTCTGGTCGATCAGGCCACTGCCGCTCTCGGCGGCTTGCAGGCGGCGTTCGCACCCGCCTGATTCGCCCTACAGCCAGCTAGTTGAACAAGCCAGGAAGGACAACATCCAGATGATCCGCCGTTCGACGACATCTCCGATTGCCAGTGCCACCGGCCCCGCCCGGTCAGGGGTGCCGTCGAGCTCGCCCCGTGTGCCGCGATCGCGCCGACGCGCGGTCGCGGCAGCCGGGGCTGCTGTGGTGTTCGTGGCCGTCGCCGCCGCTGTGTTGTTCAGCGGTGGCGACTCCGAGCCGGACACGACAGCCACCGACACCATCGCCTCTTCCTCGGTCGCGCCGACAACCGTTGCGGTCGGGCCGGATTGCTCGATGCCGGCCGGTGATCGGAACAGCGGCCCAGGGGTCATCGCCGCGTTCGAGCACGCCTACTACGTCCAGCGATCGGGCGCGGCCGCGCACGCTCTGGTTTCACCGAACGCCCCGGCGAGTGCCCCGTTCTCCGTCGAAGCCAACCTCGACGCAGGTATCGCCACCGTCCCGGTCGGCACCACCTACTGCCTCGACATCGACCCGCTGCGCACCGGTTCCTACACCCTCACTCTCACCGAGAGCGGCCCGAACGGGCCTGGGACGCAGTACCGCCAACGGATCACCACCGACCAGGTCGACGGTCGCTACGTCATCGCCGCCATCGAGCCAGCGTGATCACCCACCGCCGCCACAGCGCGAGATCGCCGCAGCACCGCGGCGAACAGCCACCACGAAAGGAACGCCAGGACATGAGCGATGCAGCGAGCGAATGGGCCGAGGCCGCCACCGCAGTACGACAGGCACGCGAGACCCTCGAGGCGTCGACCGCGAGCGAGATCCGCGCATGGGCCGAAAAGTCCGGGCTGACCGACTGGTCGATGTGGCAGAAGATCAAACGCGAGCTCTACAAGCAGCTCGACCTCGACTACGACGGATTGCGCGCCAGCGAAGCCGAGCAGGTCACCGACGCGGTCGCCTCCGCGGCGTCGGCCGCACCGGTGGTCGAGCTCTACGCTGCAGGCGATGAGCGCGGCAGCTTCGCCGTGGTCGGAGACGGTGACGAAACAGCCTGGTACGGAACATTTCACGCCAAGGACGCGGTGTTCCGGCAGGGCGATCAGACCTCGGCCGACGACTCGGCGGCCGGCAAGGCAGCCTTTCTCGCCGGCAAGCTACGCGAAGAGCTCGACGCCCCCGCGATCCGGCTGATACTGCACATCTCCAACCCTCACCTCGACGGCACACGGCTCGCCGCTCTAGCCGCGCGATACGGAGTGCACCTCGAACGCCTCGAGATCGACGACGAGAACCCGGCCACCGTGTGGTGCGAGGTTCCCGGACACCGGCCGTGGCAGGCCATCCGGCTCTCCGACCTGCTCGTCGACGATCAAGCGGAGGTCGGCTGATGGCCGAACAGCACCCGCGCCCCGACGTCGAGAACCCCGTCGCGGGCTACGAAGCCGAGGACACCGTCAACCTCCGCGCTCAGCGGCTGCGCCGACCCGAATCCGAACCGGACGAACAGCCTGCAGAAGAGCCGGCCGACGACACCGCACCGGACCCGTACGGGGTCGGGCAGGACGCATTGGCGGCGGTCGAGACACCCGATGTCGACCCCGCAGCGTTCTACCGCGCACGACTGTTCGACCGCCAGGAAGAAGACCTGACCGCCGAGCCCGCCGAAGCAGGCCTGAGGGGCCGGATCAACGCCGCCCTGGGAACTCACCTCAAACCCAAGCCCACCTCTGCCGAAGTCAGACTGCGTCAGTCGATTCGCGTTGTGCAACAACCCCTTCCCGGATGCTCGGTGGTCTCGGTCATCAATCCCAAGGGCGGAGCCGGCAAAACTCCGACATCGGTCATGCTCGGTTCGACGTTCGGCAAGCACCGTGGCCACGGGGTGACGGTCTTCGACGCCAGCGAATCACTCGGCAGTCTCGGCGATCGAGCCGCCCGCACCACCGATCCGGAGCTCACGGTGTGGGACCTGCTCGACCACGCACACGAGCTGGCCTCTTCGTCGGCGGTGTCGGGATCGCTCAATGCGTTCCTGCGGCGTCAACCGACGATGGAAGGCATTCTCGCTGCTGATAATTCGGCCGACCGTGAGCGCAACCTGGGGTGGGACGAATGCGCTGCGGTGATGGCAGTGCTGCGCCGACACCGGGACCTGATCGTCATCGACACCGCTGCCAATCCTTTGGCCGAGAGCTGGCAGTGGGCCGTGCAGCATTCCGATGCCCTGGTCGTTCCGCTCCCGCTACGCCTCGACATCGCACGGCAGGTCTATCAGATGCTCGAGGGCATCATCGCCCGCGGCTACGGGCACCTGTTGGCATCGACGGTCGTGGTGACCTGTGCAACCCCCGATTCCAACCCGGGATTGGCGTCGGCGGTCTTCGAGGATCTGCGCAATCTCGGTGTGCAGGAAAGCAATTTCATTCAGGCCCCGTACGAATCAGCGCTCGCCCGCGGCGATCGGATCGTCTACAAGGACCTTCCTCCGGCCACGATCGAGGCCTACACCAACGTCACCGCCCTGATCGCCGACAACGTCGCCGCGGCACGACACGGCGTGGCCTACCAATTCACCGATCCGTACTCGCCGCAATCGGTGAACCGCCAGCCCGACAGCGCACCACCCCCGCAGCTCTCGCAGTGGGAGCGGCGCAGCCGCGACCGTCGCGGAGCCTGACCCGTTCCCACCCCGCTCGACGCACACGAGGAGAACACCATGACCGGCCAGAGAACGCACACCGCCCCGCGTCGACGACCGCGCCGGACACCGTCGGCGCTAACCATCGTCGTCTCCGCGGTGGTCCTGGCCGCGGGCACCGTCCCCGCACACGCAGCCCCGGCCGCGACGGCGGCGACCTCGTGCGCGAAGTACGTCGCGATCATGGCCCCGGGTACGTGGGAGACCAACGCCGCGGCGAATCCGAGCACCCCGGTCGGGATGCTTGCCACTGTCGGCAACGCGCTGAAACAGAAGTACGGCAACGACATCGAGGTCTACTACCCGGCGTACGCGGCCTCGGCGTTCGACAAGGGCCGCACCTACGCCGACAGCAAGGAGACCGGCAAGAGCGCGATCAACAACATCCTCACCTCGGCGTGCGCGACGTCGAAGTTCCTGCTCTCGGGCTACTCCCAAGGCGCGGACGCTGCCGGCGACATCGCCGCCGAGATCGGCAACGGCCGCGGCGTCGTGCCCGCGGCCCGCATCCTCGGCGTCGGTCTGGTCGCAGATCCGCACCAGGGCACCGCCGGCGGCACCGTCGTCGGGCCGAAGGTCGACGGCCAGGGCATCGGCGGCGTCCGGCCCGAAGGCTTCGGTTCCCTGGCCCCAGTGGTCAAGCAGCTCTGCAATCCCACGGACCTGTACTGCTCGACGAATGCAGGCAAGGACGGTCTGCTCGCGGGCCTGGGCAAGGTCCTGGCGAACAAGCCCGTCGACCCAGCCATCACCGGCAGGCAAACCAGAAGCGGATCGACCGCAGCAGCGTCGACGATCGCGCAGGGAGGCGTCACGGGTGCCGGAACACAGCCCGGGACGACACCGGCACAGTCGGCTTCGGTCAGCGATTTTGCGTCGTCGCTGGTCTCGGACTTCTCCCGCGTCGATCTGGCCGGTGCCGCGAACACCGCCTCGACCCTCGGCGAGCGGGTCGCCACCCTGCCCGACTCGGTGGGAACCAACCGCACTCAGTCTCAGGTCGCCAGCGTCGGGGCCTCGGCGATATCGCTGCTCAACACCCTCGAACCGGTCGCCGATGTGCAGTCGGTGATCGCCGCGAACCCCGGCATCCGCTCCACTCTCGACACCGCACCGGAAGGATCGCCGGAAGCGAAGACCTCCACGGTGCTCGACGCACTCGACCAGATCGACATCCCCGCAGTCCTGAGCACAGCGACCTCGATCGCCGACACCGCCTCGTCGGTACTCGGCGGAACCGGCACCACCGCCGGCCTCGCCGGCACCGCGTCGACCCTGAGCGGGCAGGTCGCACCGTTGCAGTCCGTGTCCCCGGACGCGCTGACCTCGGCAACGCAGGTCCTCTCACTGCTCAAGCCGAAGACAGTGGTCAACCAGATCGTCAACGTCGCTACCGGCTTCACGAGCCTGGACTACCAAGGCATCGTCGACAACCTGATCGCGCTGCCGCAAAAGGTCGCCGCACTCGATGTTGCGGGATCGCACAAGATCGCCGGAGACCTCAACAACCAGTTCGCACCGATCGTGAAAATGGCTGCGGGAGTGGACCTGAGCACCCTGGCAGCGTTGGTGGCGATGATCCCCGACCCCAGCGGCTCGGCGCAAATCGCCTCCCTGGTGCTGAGCTTGCTCGGCAACGTCGACGTGATCCGCCTGGCCAACGATGTCGGCGCGATTCAGGAAGTCGCGTGGAAGATCCTCGAAACCGGCAACCTCGCGGCCGCCGCCGAGCTGCTCCCGATCGGGCTCGACCTCGCCTCGGTCGCGGTCGGAGTGCTCACCGGATCCTCCAAGACCAGCCCCGACCAGCTCGGCGCACAGACCCAGGTCACCGGTCAGTCCGCAGCGATCGGTCAGCAAGCCTCCACCGGCGACTTCGCCGGTCTGGCAGGCAGTCTCGTCTCACTGGCCTCGTCACCGGGTGCCGGCGATGCTGCCGAGCTGGTCGGTGCCGGTATCGACGCCGCGACGTTCTTCGCCTCCGGTGCGCACCAGTCCTACGGCGACTTCACGGTCGACTCCACCGGCCGCAGCGCCCTGCAATGGCTCATCGACTTCTTCACCCAGAAGATCGGGGGCTGACCGGCGGCCACCGAGCAGGCTCTGCAGCCGGGCGGGCATGACGCAGAGCAGCCGAAAACTACAGCACCACAACAGAAATACGCGTACCACCACAGGTGTCCGGGCGGGCACTGATCATTCTTTCGATTCGTGAGGACATGCACCGATGGCAGCATCACAGCAAGGCAGCAAGGGCAGTGCCGGCGCACTGAGCCTGCTGCTGATCGCTGCCGTCGCCGCGATCGGCCTGTTCGGGGTCCTGTCGGGCGATCGCACACCGCCCGTCGACGAAGGCACGTGTCTGCCTTCCGGTTCGGCCGTGGTGGCCCCGCACTCGGGCACGGTGGTGATGCCGCTGCGTGAAGGCACCTATCAGGCCACGAGCGGTTTCGGTGCCCGCACCAATCCGGTCACCGGCGAGGCCGAGGGACACCAGGGCCAGGACTACTCCGCCCCGCTCGGGACCCCGATCTATGCGGCCACCGACGGCACGGTCGTCAAGGCCGAACACGCCAGCGGGTTCGGCAACTGGATCATCATCGACACCACCGTCGACGGCCAGTCGCTCTCGACGGTCTACGGCCACATGAACGACGACGGTGTCGGGGTGAGGGCGGGCCAGACCGTCAAGGCCGGTGACCCGATCGGCGGCGTCGGCAACGCCGGTCAATCCACCGGGCCGCACCTGCATTTCGAGGTCTGGCCCGGGACTCGTCTCGCGTCCGGATCGAGCCCGGTCGATCCCGTTGCCTGGCTCGCGGCCGCGGGTGCCACCGCACCGACCGCGAGCGCGGACGTTCTCGCCGCTGCCCCGGCCGGCCTCTCCGCCGCGATGCCGACCACCGATGCCGCGGCGCAGGGTGTATCGAGTCGATCAGTAAAGCTCGCCGCTGCGGTCAAACCCGGATGCGGTGTCCCGGCCGGGTCGACCGGACTGCGGCCGGGGTCGGTGCCGGCAGACTTCGAGCCGTGGATCGTCAAGGCCGGCACCGTGTGCCCCGAGGTCACCGCGCCTGTCGTCGCGGCGCAGCTCGAACAAGAGGGCGGTTTCGACGTCAACGCCCACAGCAACGGTTCCGGCGCGGACGGGCCTGCGCAGTTCATGCCCGCCACCTGGGCCGCGAAGGGCGTCGATGGTGATGGAGACGGCCGCAAGGACACCCGCAGCATTGCCGATGCGGTGATGAGTCAAGCCGCCTACGACTGCGAGCTGGCGGGCATCGCCAAGGACTCGCTCGCCGCCGGCAAGGTCAGCGGCGACCTGACCGAGCTGTATCTGTCGATGTACAACTGCGGCCCCGGCGCGACCCTCTCGCAGGGCCGGGTGTGCCAGAACGCCGAAACCCTCGACTACGTCGCGAAGATTCCCCGCAGGGCCGCAGAAGCGTTCTCCGTCGCCGTCCCCCAGGCCACACCGGGCATTGTCCCTGGTGGCCCGTTCGGGCAGAACGTCGTCGCGGCCGCGATGCGCTGGCTCGGCACCACCTACGCCTGGGGCGGAGGCGACCGCAACGGACCCACCAAGGGAGTGAGTGACGGCGGCGGCCGCGCGGACATGATCGGCGACTTCGACAAGGTCGGCTTCGACTGCTCCGGACTTGTCCTCTACGCCGTCGCACAAGCCTCCGGCGGCGCGATCGTGCTCCCCCACCAGGACTCGGCGCAGATCGCCGACAGCCGCGGCCGCGTGATCGCCACCCCCGGCGACCTCGCTCCCGGCGACATCATCCAACCCCACTCCGGCCACATTTTCATCTGGCTCGGCGGAAACAAGGTCGTCGAGGCACCGCAGTCCGGCGACGTCGTGAAGGTATCGGACTGGAGCCCGCCCGCGAGCGGCCTGACAGCACGGAGATTTGGATGAGAACCACCCACACCGCACTGGCCGCAATCCTCATCGCTGCAACGGTTCTCACCGCCTGCAGTGGTGGAAGCACGGACAACGGCAGCGACGATGCCCCGTCGATACCGGCGCAGCAGTGGACACCGGGAACGCCCCCGCCCAGTGGCAGCGATCCCACCCGCACCCCGCCGCCGACTGCGACTGCGCTGCCCGACATCGCGGCCGGGGTGGACCGGCAGGACCCGGACTCGGTGGCCACCGCGGCGTTGACGGTCTGGTTCACCTGGAACACCGCCGTCGACGACGGACCCAACGATGCCGCCGCCCGCACCGCGCCGCTGCTCACCTCCGAGTACGCGCGCGAGATCACCTCCACCACAGCGCAATCGAGCCCCGGAGCGCAGTGGCTGGGCTGGGCCGCGAGCGGCGCGGTGCTGACCCCCGATCTCGCCGCCGACGACGAACCCGTTCCCCCGCAGACAGATTCGACGGCCTACCGGTCCTACCGCGTCACCCAAACCGTCGACGGTGCACCGGTGAGCGAGAGGGTCGTCGCGATGATCTTGCGGCGCGGGTCCGACGGCTGGGAGGTGAGCCGCATTCAAGACAAATAGCCCTGCCTCGTTCACCCGCTTCACTGCAGAACAACCCGTTTCGGAAAGGAACCCCCGATGGACACAGAATCCGTCACCACACCCACCACCCGTACACCGCACCGAGCACGCCGCGTACTCGGCGTCCTCGCTATCACTGCCGCGCTGACCGTCCTGGCCGGCGGAGTCGCCGCCGCACAGGCGGTCAACCCGTACGACGGGGTCAACCCGGACATCGGCTTGTTCGGGCCCGCCCTGAACCAGACGTGGAAGCGCCTGCTCGCGGCGATCTGGGGAGCCAGCATCGCCCTCGCGGGCCTGTGGGTGCTGACCTCGTTCCTTGCCTCCAGGAAGGCCCGCAAGCGCAACATGTCCAGCGATCTGAGCGAGGCGGGCGAGGATCTCAAGCTCTCCCTCATCATCTTGGGCGGTGTGGCTGCTGTCTCGCCGATCGTCGGCGCGGTCCTGCTTCTCGTCCAGCCCGGCGCGTAGCCGACCCGGCTCTACCCTCCATTTTCTTTGCCCCGACGCGGCACCGTCCGCAGAAACGAGCACTCATCATGGCCATCGACTACCGCAACGTCGGCTCCGAACCCCCCAGCTCGCCCAACACCGGCACCGTCTCCGGTGATCAGCACTCCGACAGCAAGTCCGGGTCCAAACGCTGGATCATTCTCGGGGCAGTCGCCCTGGCGATCCTCGCCGTCGTCTCGGTGATCGTGGTCGGTCTGTCGGGCGGCTCCGACGAGACCGGCGGCAGCGATGCCATCCGCGCAGTACACGGGCCCACGACGGTGAACAACGGTGTCCCCAGCGGCTACACCCGCGACACCCAGGGCGCATCGACGGCCGCGGTGAACGTGCTCCAGGCGTTCGATCAGGCCAGCCAGGGCCGCATCGACATGAACGATGTCCGCTCGACGATGATCGCCGCCGACCCCGGTGCCGAACTGGCCCGCGAGATCGAACTCGGCAGCAACCGCGTCGAGAGCAGCGACGTGATGAACACCCTGCCGGCCGCGGTGCACGTGTCCTCGTTCTCCGCCGACGCCGCGCAGATCTCGGTGTGGTCGATGACCACCACCCAGTCCGACATCAACAACACCGGCACCGTCGCTGTGAGCACTCTGTGGGCGACCACCGACATCTCGTTGGTCTGGCAGGACGGGGACTGGAAGGCCAAGGACTGGTCCTACCGCCAGGGCCCGCGGCCGGAAGACGCCTCTTACCCGGCCGCTGATTCCGCGCTCGGCGGTCAACTGACCGCCGGGTACTACACCTTCTACATCGACTAGGAGAGAACATGATTCGCCGTCTCGTTCTCGTCGCGGTCACCGCCGCACTGGTGGCTCTGTTCGGGTCATCCGCTGTTGCGCTCGCTCAGCCTTCCGCCGTTCCCGCTCCCGCTCCGGGGGCGGTCACCGCCCAGCAACCGGCATCGAGGCTGCCCGCGCACTTCCCGGACGATCTCAAGAAATTCATCGGCGGTACCGAGGAATTTCGGAGCGGGCCCTGGTTCACGGGGAACTGCGCAGACCACGGCGGCGACCTGGGAACCTATATCTCCCAAGCACTCACGAACGAAAACCGGCTCCTGTACTGGACGGCATCGGACGAGAACAAAGCCGTCATGCTCGGCGGTGCGGGCGCGGTCGGCTCCGACCCGCAGGCCCAGGCCACGGCCGAGATCACCCGTCAGGCCGTCGCCGACGGGACCGAACCACCCGCCGACGCTCTGCCGACCGTGTTTCCGGCCGGGGACACCAGCTTTCACCCACCGACGGGAACCTGCGCCGAGGACCTCGCCCGGTGGGGCACCAAAGAATGGGGAACGTGGGGCTTCGCCTGGGCGCAGACCCCGGACGCGGACTCGCTGACCGCGATCAAGGCGCTGCCCGGTGCCGACAAGGTGCCCGACGCGGCCTGGTCGGACCCGTGCTCGCAGGGCTCGGGCGACCAGTACTGCATGCATGCGTTCTTCGTGGACTGCTCGAAAGCCGAACGGGCAGATGCCAGCCGCTGCCAGGACTGGAACCTCTCGATCGGGCGATTGTTCGCCGGCACCGCGAACTGGATCGACAAGAACACCTCGTTCACCGAACGCCTCGACGACACTCTCGGCAAGGTCATCGCGGCCACCCCGCAGTACAAGCTCGGCAAGGCCTACCTGCAGGCGTTCTCCTGGATCTCGGGGGCAGCGAACGACGTCGTCGACTTCGTCACCGATCCGACCACCGTCATCGACGACTGGGTCAACGCCACCAAGAGCGGGGCACTCTCACTCACCGACGCCGTCCTGCGCGGACTCACCTCGACCGGCGACTTCGATCCCACCCAGCAATGGTTCGTGACCTATTACGCCGGATCGACAGGTCTGGGAATCATGGTCATGTCGCTGGCGGTACTGCTGGCGATCATGCGATCACGGCACAAGGGCTCACCGTCGGAGCTGGTGGCCAACGTCTTCGGCTACATGCCCGCCGGGGTGGTGATGATGCTGTTCTCCCTGGCCCTGGCTCAACTGGTGATCGAGTTCGCGACGGTGCTCACCGAGGGCATCGCCAGTTTCAGCGGCTCCACGATCACCGAGATGGTGCAGAACATCTACGCCACGATGGGCACGCTGAACAAGGACACCGTCGTCGGCGGCTCGATCGTCGGGCTGGTCTTCTTCGGCATCCTGCTGCTCGGTGCGATGTCGGTCTATCTGGGTCTGCTGATGCACCAGATCGGGCTTCCGCTGACCGCGTGCATCGCCGGAATCGGCTACGGCATGTGGGTGCACCCGACGTGGCGAACCAAGGCCGTGCGGCCATTGTTCACGTTCGTCGGCATCGTGCTCAGCAAGCCGATGCTGTTCCTGCTCATCGCGATCGTGCTCGCCGGGGCCAACAACGCTCTGCTCTCGGGCGGCGGCGGCTCGGGCGACCTGACCTCGCTCGGCGCTCTCGTGCTCGTCGGTGCCTCGATGGTCGTCGTCGGCCTGGCACCGTGGGCGATGCTCAAGTGGGCACCGATCCTGCCGACCAAGGCCGACTCCGAAGGATTCGGCGGCGGTGGTGGCTCCGTCGCCGGCGGTGTCATCGGAGGCGTGGGCAGCTCGGCCCTGTTCCGCAGCCGTAGCGGTGGAGGCGGGGGCGGAATTGGTCGACGGCGTCGAATGCCCGGATCGGGTGGCCTTGTCGACGCCGTCGCCGGAGCGGGTCGAGCGCGGTGTGACGGTCGACCCGCCTCCGCCTCCGCCCCCGGCCACACCACCGGGGCCGCGCACAGCGGCGGCACCGACAAGGGCGGGGCGTCGACACCGAAGCGCTCGACCATGGGAATGGCCGGCCGACTCGGCGGAAAGCTCGCGACGGGCTCGGCCGCGACGGTCGCCTCGGCCGGGGCCGCAGCGGTGCCGATCGCCGCGCAGTCCGCAGCGGCGGCGATGAACAAAGCCAAGTCCGGTGCCGAGTCCGCTCCGTCCGAAGCCGAAGGCAGGTAAGCGATGTCGACCGAGATCGTCGAGCACGACAGCGAGCAGAGAACCTCCATCCTGGGCGGTGAGATCGCGCGCCGGGGTATGACCGGGATCTCGGCACCGGTGCTCATCACCTGGACCGCGGCTCTGGTCATCGGCGTGGTGTACTACTTCGCCGCGGGCGGGGGCGCGATGACCGTCGGGCTCGTGGCCGTGTTCTACGTCGGGGTGTTCGTCTCGACGTACGAATTCGGCGACACCTCCCTGGCGGCGCGGCAGTTGCACCGGTTGCGGAACTGGGCGCGGACGCGGCGCGGGGAGCACGTCTACCGCAACGCCGACGACCCCGCCTACGGGATAGCCGACCTCGACCCCGGCTGGGAGTACCCGGTGCCGCTCGGGCGGACCGCCCCACTCGACGTCGCCGGCACCGGCCTGGACGAGATGTTCATCGTCCGCACCGCCAACCCCGGCGAGCGGGCCTATTACACGGTCGTACTGTCCGTGCAGGGCCTGGCCTGGGGGCTGCGCACCGACGCGGCCTGGGCGACGACCTCGGAGAAGTTCGGTCTGTTCAGCGCCTCGATGGCCCGCAAGACCTCGCTCATCCGCGGAACGCAGCTGATCCACCGCTCCATTCCCGCGGATCTGACCATGCACGAGGACTGGGTCGAGCGGGAGGTCGAACAGCTCGGCGACATGCGTCTGCGGGCACCGGTGGAGTCCTACGGCGACCTCATCGACACCATTCGGCCGCACTCGGAAGAGCACCGGGCGTACGTGGTGCTCAAATTCCCCCAGACCGACCACTTCGAGGCCGAAGCCGCGCGAGCGGCAGGCGGGAAAGGTGCCCGATTCGAAGGCGGTGTCGCCCAAGTGATTCGCGACGAGACGATGCGCGCGGTGAGCAAACTCGTCGCCGCCGGCATGGGCCGCGTCCAGGTCCTCGGTGAGCAGCGCACCTGTGCGCTGATCCGCGCGTTCATCGACCCGTCGAACCCACTCGATCGACACCAAGGGGCGCGGTGGTCGAACTGCTGGCCCTCCTACATCGGTGGCCACGACTCGGTGGTGGTGTCCGGACGCTGGCACACCCGTGTCGGGTTCCTCCCGCCGGCGAGCATCGAACCCATTCCGCTGGGCCCACTGTGGCTCGCGCCGCTGCTGACCGGGGTCGCCCCCGACATCGGCGACGATGAGAACCCGCCGTCCCCGACGATCCGAACAGTCAGTGTCCGAGTCGATTTCGTACCCGACGCCGTCGCCCGGGAAGCGGCGAGTCAGGACTTCACCCAAGACAAGGCGGCGCAGGAAAGCGCCGCACGCAAAGGCATCACCGGCGACGGCTCGGCAGAAGTGATGGCCACCGCGTCCGGACGTCGACGCACCGATCTGATGCCCGGCTCGGGCCATCACGGCACCATCTACTCCCTCGCCGTCGCAGTCACCGGCCGCGACGAAGACGACCTCGAGCGGGCCTGCATGCGCGTGGAGGAAGCCGCCGACGAATCAGCAATCAAAACCATCACCTGGCAGGACGACACGCACGACGTCGCCCTGTTCACCACCCTTCCCTTCGCTCGCGGTCTCGCCGTGACGCGCTACACCAAGTAGGCCAGGAGATTTCGATGCCGCAACACACAGCCCATCGCCCCTCCAACCGACCCGCAACCGATCAACCGTCCCGATCGGCACGCCCCCGGCTGCTCGGCGGCGATCGCGAACGGCTCGGCCACAGTGCCGCCGTCCTTGAGGCCGCGGAGGCGATCCCCGCCAAGGTCGCCCGCCGTAGGCCGCCTCGGCGGTTCACGATCCTCGACCGCTACGGCTGGTACGAACCCCGCACCGAAGGCGCGTGGAGTACAACCAGGCAGTCCGAAGCGCTGAACCTGGCCATCAGCCGCCGCAGTGCCCGCCACCAGGGAGCGGTGACCGGTCTGAACCGGATCTCCCAAGATCTGGTGATCACCGATCCGTTCGAGCTCTACGGCACCGACATCTCCAACATCAACGTCTGCGTCGTCGGGGACATCGGCAAGGGCAAGTCCTCGATGATCAAGACCGCGTTCCTGTGGCGGCAGATCATCTTCGGCCGACAGGTGGTGGTCATCGACAAGAAACGCCAGGGCCGCGAGGGCGAGTACTCCATCTTCGCCCGCACCCTCGACGTGGAATCGGTCCGGTTCAAAACCGGTGGCGGCGGCGCCAGACTAAACCTGCTTGACCCGGCGATCACCACCGGCGGTGAACACGCCGGCGGCCTCGACGGTGTCACCCCGGCCGGTCAGGAAGCCCTCGTCCTCGCCGTCCTCGCCGACACGATGGAACGGCCCCTGACCACACCGGAGAAGAGCGCCGTCGGCCGGGCGTTGGAGCTGGTCAACGCCGACGCCGACGCCACCGGTCGCGCACCGGTGCTCAAGGATCTCGCCCGCCGCCTCGTCGAACCCTCCACCGACGACGGCACCTACTTCGGTGACCGCTGGTCCGAGCGTTCCCTCGAATGGGGCTACGAGCCCGGACTGGCCCTGCTGCGTCTGGTCGACCGGGATCTGAAGGGCCTCGTCGACGCAGAAACCTCCCCGGAGGTCCGCGCCGCGCTCGAGCACCCCTTCGCGCACTTCGACGTCTCCGCGCTACCGACCGAAGGGCCTGCGCTGCGGGTGGTGATGACCGTGATCAACACCTGGCTGGCGAACCTGCTCGCTGCCCGCTCGTCGGTGTCCAAGCAGACCATCCTCATCGTCGAGGAAGGCTGGCACGTCGCCGAAGGATCGACCGGCGCGGTGTTCCGGTCGAACATGAAACTCTCCCGCGGACTAGGTCTGTCGACCGTCTCGGCCTTCCATCACCCCTCGGACATGTCCCACGACTCCCCCGCCCGTGCCCTGATGCAGGAAGCGGGAATCGTGTTCCTGTTCGCGCAGGAACGCTTCGACGACGCCCGCGAGACAGCCGAGATGTATCACCTCCCACCCGGGTCCATCGACATCATCATGGGCCTCGGCCAGGGCGAATGCCTGGTCAAGATCGGCTCGTCCGACCCGATCCTGATGGAACACGTCCGCTCCCCGCAGGAAATCGCCCTCACCGACACCGACGCCGCCGTCAAAGGAGTCAAGCCAGCATGAACACCTCCTCGCCAGCGGCCCGGCGTTCCCGCACCATCGACGTGCGCGTGAGCTCGCTGGCCTCAATCGGGTACGCCGACGACACCTGCTCGAGCAGCGAAGGCCGGTTCGCATCCCCTTCCGCCGCAGCACGATTCGCCGCCGCCCTCGACGCCGGTCACCCCGACATCACCCACACCCCCACCGGCCACGGTGACGACGAAGTCTGTGTGTCCGGCACCCCCGGCGAGATCACCTGCGCGCTCGCCACCATCCCGATCTACAGCGCCGGCGTCCGCACAGCGCGGATACCGGCACCGGACTACCTTCTTGCCGCCGGCGACGAGGTCACCCTGCCGATCCAGTGGCGGGGCGACGTCGGCCCCGATAGCCGTGTGATTGTGGCGGCCGGCGTCGATGTGCGTGTGCTTTCGACTCGGCCCGATCCACTGCCGAACTCGACACTGCTGCTCGGACAGTGGGCACCGGTCATCGCGCACCGCCTCGCGCACGACGTCGCCCGCTCGATCACCGAGCGCAGCGGTCGACGGACCCCGGCCACCGTGACGTACCTGCCCGACCGGGGGCGGTTCGAGATCACCCATCCCGACCTGATTTCCGATACCGACGCCGCCGCGGTGGCCCGGTACATCCGGATCACGCAGCTACGAGCCAACCTCGCCGCCCTACATTCGGTCGCCGACGCGGACTGCGCAGTCGGTCTCGCCGCCGAGCTGCATGTGCTCGAAAGCTATTCCCGCCGTGTCTCTTCCACCGACGATAGGACCGTTCGATGAGTGCGATGCAATCCCCTCCCCATAGGCCCAGTGGGCCGTTCGTTCCGTCCGAGGTCTGGGTCGGTGCCGCTCTGATCGTGGGGCTGGTGTTTGCTGTCGCCGGCGGCGGCATGGTCTCCTCGCTGGTGTCGGGCAAGGTGATCGCGATGCCCACCAGCTTCGGTGAGCTGTTCTCGATCTTCCGCGGGTTGGTCACGAATCCGTCGGACCCCGCGGCCGCGTGGCCGGCGACCGCGCAGCCGGGCCCGGCGTGGGTGACCTGGGTGTGCATTCTGGTGCTCGGTGCGCTGTATACCGCTGTGGCCCTGTGGATCAGCTCCGAGATCCACGACTGGCAGCACCACCGCGGTCAGGCGCAACGCGGCTTCGCCGGCCGACGTGAGCTCGCCCGGGCGGGTATCGACGAGAAGAGTGTTCGCACCGCTGCCGTCGCCACCCGCCTTTCGTTGAAAGGCACGCGGGCCTCGAAGCTGGACGCGAGCGAGGTCGCGATCGCGTTGGGCCGCAACATGGTCGACCCCGACAGGGTCGTCTACATCAAGCAGAACGACTGCATGCTCGTCGAGGGCGTCACCGGCTCGGGTAAGACCTGGCGCGTGGCGTATCGGCGCTGCATGGACGCACCGGGAACCCTGCTCGTGACGTCAACGAAAGTGGATCTGATCTCGGCAACGTACGAGCACCGCGCCGCGCTCGGACGGGTGTCGATCTTCGATCCGGACAACATCACCGGATGGCCCGACCCGATCCGCTGGTCGATCCTCTCCGGATGCAAGGATCCGGACGTGGCGATCCGCCGCGCGCAGAGCTTGGTTTCGGCAATGCCGATGGGAGACACGAAGAACGGCGGCTACTGGGAGGACAAGGCAGTGGTACTGCTGCGCTGCTACCTGCACGCGGCCGCGATCAGCGGCGCGGACCTGGCCACGCTGCGCGTATGGGTGAACTCCCGCAAAGGCCGCGAACCACGCGAGATCCTGATGCGGACGATGCCCGGCTGGGAAGCCGAACTCGGCCAGATCCTCGACTCCGGATCGGACTCCTCCGACGACATGATCGGCGCGGCCAGCAGACTCCTCGCCCCGCTCGCCTCCCCCGCACTGCTCAAGGCCGTCGATGTCCCGATGCGCGAGTCGTTCGACATCGACGAGTTCATTCGATCCGGCACGGACACGCTGTATCTGGTCTCGAAAGGCAAGGACAATTCTGCGGCACCATTCATCGCGGCCCTGGCCAGCGAAGTGCACTACCTCGCCGACCGGCATTCGCAGTCCCTGCCCGGTGGCCGATTCGATCCCCCGATCCGGTTCGAACTCGACGAAGTCAACAACGTTGCCCCGATCCCCGGCCTGCCGGATCTGATGTCGGACTCGGGCGGCCGGGGCATCACCATCCACGCCTACGCCCACAACGAAGAGCAGAACAAGCTCCGCTGGGGCGCGGTCGCGGGCAAGATGTTTGCCGACAACTCCCCCGCCCGCCTGATCCTTCCCGGCCTCAAAGGCGACGAGCTGCAGGCGATCTCGAAGATGCTCGGCGACCGGTACGAGTGGCAGCCGTCGGGCAACGCCCAGTCCGGCCCGACGCTGCGAGAGGTTCCGGTGATGTCGCCGGCGCAGATCCGTCAGATGGACCCCGACCAGGGTCTGCTGATCTACCGGACCGCGCCGCCGATCCTGGTGCATCTGCCGACGGTGTGGGACGAGAAGGAATCACGTGCCGCGGTGCTGCAGTCGCAGAAGATGTTCGACGAGATCGTGGCATCGGGCACCGCGCCACGTACCGAGGTGCAGTCCGGTTCGGTAGTGCTCGACAAGGTCAGTGACGGGACGACACTGTCGTGACCGCCCCCGGCGGGGAGCAGGAAGAGTTGGTGCCGTCGCGGTTCACCTGGCGCTACCTCGACGCCGAACAGGCTCGGGGCCTGTGGTCGGAGCTGATCGACTGGACCACCTGGCTGCGCGAGCGCTACGAGCTCGGCACCAAGATCCCGCCGTGCTGGTACCGCCACGATCCCGTCGTCGAGGAGCTGAGCGCCCTGATGGCGGCGTGGACCGATGCCTACTACCGCGGTGACGAGTACCGGGACGACCTCACCGCCTGGCACACCCAGTGGTTCCGGCCGCTCATGGCGCGCATCCGCGACATCTCGGACTTCGACAGCTGCACCCACGATCGGTGTGCGCACCGCGCGATGCCGCCGACCACGCTCGCCGGTATCGAGGAGTTCGTCGATGCCGACATCGACGCGCGCCCCGAACCGGCACCGGCCCCGCCTTCAGCGGGCGTCGATGTCACCGCGGCCGAGGAAGTGCGCACCATCTCGGCCGACGACATGAACATGGCCATCGACTCCGGCCTCGCCGAACCGCTCGATCCCGCGGACCCCGACAGTCCCGTGATCTTCGAGGGCATCGGATGGACTTTCAACGCTCGTATGGGTGCCTGGGTTCCTTCCACCTGACCTCATTCCCACTCCCTGATCTGCGGACCTGTACAGCTCGAGCGTGGCCGCGACGCCGTACATCCCGCCCGGATACGGACCGCACGGCCGCCCGGAGAGCAGGTCCGCCGAACCGGTATCGGCCGCGCGTCCCCGCCCTGACGACGGCCGATACCGGGACGTTTCTGGGAGGCAGAGTCGCAGCGGACCCAGAACGACGAAGACGGCTCGAACTCAGCGACCGACTCCGAAAATCTACAAGCTTGGATCCCATGTGATCAGCCATTGAGCAAGCTTCCCGGTTACCGTTGGAGAGTCATTTCCCCAACGACCCAGCAACCAGTACCGCCTCTTAGAGACGTGGCGGCGGAGGTAGACGACGGCATGTCCGCACTTCATATGGATCGACTGCCCACGGGAACTCACCACTGGCGCACTCTGGTCGAGGAACTGCTGGCGGTTGGGGACGATCGCCACGAGGGGCACCACCTAGAGCTCAAATCAGAGGTCGACTTGTCGACCAAAACAGGCAGGGCAAAGATTGCGAAATTCATCCTCGCAACGGCCAACCGCTCGCCGGATTTCGCTGCGCCTCGTTTCGGCGGTCACGCAGTGATGCTCGTCGGCCTGGACTACAGCTCGACGCCACCAGCAATTGGCGGTGCGGGCAGATTCGACGACAAAGACCTGCGTCGGGAGGTGACGAACTTCGTTGGCGATCCCGGACCGGCATGGGATTACCAGCGCATCGATATCGACGGCAGCGAGGTCGTCGCCATCATCGTCGATCCTCCCAAGCAAGCAGCAATATGGCCGTGCCAGCGTGACGGGGAGAATGTTCGGAACGGTCTGATCTATCTACGACCGGGGGCCGAGTCCAGACCGGCCAACGGCCCTGAGGTGACAGCGATGCTCAACCGGGTTCGTCACGCGCAGCCTGCTGTCGAAGTCGACGTACAGATCCTGGGGTCGGTCTGGGCAGTGGGCTTCGACCCCTCAGCCGCTATCGCGCACATTCACGAT